>JANQHK010000031.1 GCA_028282685.1 Phycisphaeraceae bacterium | reverse complement strand
ATCATGATGCAGCCGAGCGTGATCAGCGGTGCGGTGGAGAAACCGAAGGTCTCGGCGCCGAGCAGCGCCGCGATGACCACATCGCGCCCGGTCTTCAGTTGGCCGTCGGTTTCCAGCGTCACGCGCGAGCGCAGGTCGTTGAGCACCAGCGTCTGGTGCGTCTCGGCCAGGCCCAGTTCCCAGGGCAGGCCCGCGTGTTTGATCGAGGTCAGCGGAGAAGCGCCGGTGCCGCCATCGTGCCCGGAGATCAGAATGTGATCGGAGTGGGCCTTGGCCACGCCCGCCGCCACGGTGCCCACGCCCACCGCCGAGACCAGCTTCACGCTCACCTGCGCCGAAGGATTCGTGTTCTTCAGATCGTGGATGAGCTGGGACAGGTCCTCAATGGAATAGATGTCGTGGTGCGGCGGGGGAGAGATCAGCCCCACGCCCGGCGTGGAATAACGCGTCTTCGCGATGATCTGGTTGACCTTGCGACCGGGCAGTTCGCCGCCTTCGCCCGGCTTGGCGCCCTGGACGGTCTTGATCTGCAATTCGTCGGCGTTGGTCAGATCCCAACTGGTCACGCCGAACCGTCCTGAGGCCACCTGCTTGATCGACGACCGCTTGGAATCGCCGTTGGCCATGGGGGTAAAGCGTTCGGCCGCTTCCCCGCCTTCGCCGGTGTTGCTCTTGGCGCCGAGCCGGTTCATCGCGATGGCCAGCGATTCGTGCGCCTCGGCGCTGATCGAGCCGTAGCTCATCGCGCCGGTGCGGAACCGCTTGACGATTTCCCTGGCCGGCTCGACTTCATCGAGCGGGACGGCCTGTTGGCCGGCTTCTCCGACTTCCTTGAAGGCCAGCAAACCGCGCAACGTGCAGCGGGTGCGCGCGTCGTCGTTGCACAGTGCGGCGAAGCGCTCGTAAGCTTCGCGGCTGTTGGTCCGCGCCGCCACTTGCAGCGAAGCCACCGTATCCGGCGTGATCATGTGCTTCTCGCCATCGGCGCGCCAGTGGAACTGCCCGTCGTTGGGCAACACATCCAGGCGCATCTCCGCGCGTTTGGGGTAACCCAACCCGTGGCGGCGGAGCAGTTCCTCGGCCAACACCTCGAAGCCCACGCCGCGCACGCGGCTGGCCGTGCCCGAGAAACAGCGTTCGATCACCTGCGGCGAAAGTCCCACCGCTTCAAAAATCTGCGCGCCCTTGTACGACTGCAACGTGCTGATGCCCATCTTCGCCATCACCTTGAGCATGCCCTTGGCCACGCCCTTGCGGTAGGCCCGGACGATCTTCTCGTCGTCGGTGAACTCGTCGGCCAGTTGCCCGTCGCGTCGCGCCTGCCACAGCGCTTCGAAGGCCATGTACGGATTGATCGCATCGGCCCCGTAACCGGTCAGCAGGCAGAAGTGGTGCACTTCGCGCGCTTCGCCGGTTTCCACCACGATGCCGATGCGCGTGCGGTTTTCGTTGCGGACCAGGTGATGGTGCACCGCGCCGGCGGCCAGCAGGGCGCTGACGGGAACGCGGTCGGCTCCGGTCAGCCGGTCGCTGAGCACCACCAGCGTATCGCCTGCGCCAAGCGCTTCGTCCACCTCGGCGCAGATGCGGTCCAGCGCCGCCGGCAAGCCGGCGTGGCCCTCGGCTTTGTCCCAGGTGATGTCGATGGTCCGCGTTTTCCAGCGCCGACCGCCGTAGTCGCCGTCCATGTGCTTCACCGCGGCCAACTCGTCGTTGGTCAGGATCGGATGCGGCAGGCGCAGCCGGTTGGCGTGTTCTTCGGCGGCGTCGAGCAGGTTGCCCTCCGGTCCGATGTAACACTCCAGCGACATCACGATTTCCTCGCGGATCGAATCGATCGCGGGATTGGTCACCTGCGCGAACAACTGCTTGAAGTAGTCGTAGATCAGGCGCGGCTTGTCGGACAGACAGGCCAGTGCCGCGTCGTTGCCCATCGAGCCGATCGGATCCTTCTTCGCGTCGATGAGCTGGCGGAGCATGAACTGCATGGTTTCGGTGGTGAATCCGAACGCTCCCATGCGCCGCAGCAGCGTATCGGCATCGAGTCCCGGCGCTTCGGTGCGGCTGTCGATGTCGTCCAGTTCGATGCGGCGCCGTTGCAGCCATTGCCCGTAGGGGCGCGCCGCGGCCCAGGTGGCTTTCAATTCTTCATCGGGGATGATGCGCCCGGCCTCGAAATCGACCAGGAACATCTTGCCCGGTTGCAGGCGGCCCTTGCTCTTGACGTTGGCCGGGTCGACCGGCACCACGCCGACCTCGCTGGCCATGATCACGCGGTCATCGTGGGTCACGTAGTATCGGCTGGGGCGCAGGCCGTTGCGATCCAGGCAGGCGCCGATGTAGCGGCCGTCGGTGAAGGCGATCGATGCCGGGCCGTCCCACGGTTCCTGAAGCGCCGAGTGAAACTCGTAGAACGCACGCTTGGCCGGGCTCATCGATTCGTGATTCTGCCAGGCCTCGGGAATCATCATCATCACCGCTTCCTGGAGCGTGCGCCCGGTCATCAGCAGGAACTCAAGCACGTTGTCGAACGTGCCCGAATCCGAGCAGTCCGGCTCGACCACCGGAAACAGCTTACGCAGCTCCTCGCCGAATCCATCGGTCCGCACATCGCGGCAAACGCCCTGGCGCGCGAACATCCAGTTCATGTTGCCGCGCAGCGTGTTGATCTCGCCGTTGTGGCTCATGAAGCGGTTGGGCTGGGCGCGGTCCCACGAGGGGAACGTGTTGGTCGAAAATCGGCTGTGCACCATCGCCAGGTGAGAAACGAAATTCTCATCGCACAGGTCCGGGTAGTAGGGCATGACCTGCTCGGCCATGAGCATGCCCTTGTAAATCATGACCTTGGTCGACAGCGAGCAGATGTAGAACGTCTTGGCCTGGCGCAGATCGCTGTTGCGCAGCTCGTGGCTGGCGCGCTTGCGGATCAGGTAGACCTGGCGTTCGAAGGCGTCGCCCTCCAGACCGTCGGCCGCGGCGATGAACAGCTGCTCGATCACTGGCTCGGCGGCGCGCGCCGTCGGACCGATATCCGCGCCGTCCGGATCGACCGGCACCGAACGCCAGCCGACCAGTCGCTGGCCCTGTTCGTCGACGATGCGTTCCAGCGCGCGCTTGCAGTGGTCGCGCTCGGCGGCGTCGGTCGGCAGGAAGACGTTGCCCGTGGCGTATCGGCCGGGCTCGGGCAGATCCACCGACAAATCGCTCTTGCAGACCTTGGCCAGGAAGGCGTGCGGCAGGGCGGTGAGGATGCCCGCGCCGTCGCCGGTGTTCGCTTCACAGCCGCAGGCCCCGCGGTGGGTCATGCGGCGCAGCGCTTCGTCGGCATCCAGAACGATCTGGCGCGAGGCCACGCCCTTGATGTGCGCCACGAAGCCCACGCCGCAACTGTCGTGTTCATAGGTCGGGTCGTACAGCCCGTACTTTGGGGGAATTCGATTCATGCTCACCGTCCTGTCGTCTCATATCGCGCCGGGACTTGGCAGGGTCCGGGGGCGCCACTTGTTTTGGGCGTTCAAACCGAGGCCGCGGCAGCGGGCAGTTCGAACGGTTTCGGCTGATGTTTCAGTAGGAAATCCGCAAAGGCCTGCACCGCCGGCGGCAATTCCCGGCCTTTGTGGTACACGATGGCGATCGGTCGGGATAGTGCCGGCTCCAGACGCACCGCCGCCAGAATGCCCTGCTCCAGTTCGCGCATCACCGTACGGCCGGGAACGATCGCCACGGTCGGTGTTTCACTGACATAGGTCTTGATCGTGTCGACATTATCGAAACGGTGGGCGATGTTCGGGGCGATCCCTACCTCGCGGAAATAGCCCGTCAGGTGCCGGCGGATCGGCAGGTGATTGTCGAACGCCACCAGGGGCTGCTCGACCAGATCGGCGGGGCGGACGGCCTCGCGTCCGGCCAGTTCGTGGTCCGGCCGACAGATGAGCACCATCGCCTCATCGCGCAGTGCGATGGAGGACAACCCCCGCCAGCGGTGGGGGTAGCTGATGATGCCGATGTCGCACTGGTCGTGTAGCAGGCGATCGTGAACCACTTCCGGGTGCTGGTATTCGATCTGGACCCGGCAGCGCGACTGCTCGCGGCGGAAGGTGCGGATGATCTGGTTAAGCAGGCCGATCCCCGCCGAGTAAATGGAGGCAATGCGGACCTCGCCGGTCAACGCGGGTACCTGGTGCAGGGCTGCGGTCTGGCGTTGCAGCTTTTCGTAGCGGTCCATGATGTCCCGGCAGCCGCGATGATAAAGATCGCCGGCGGCGGTCAGTTGCAGGGGGCGGGTGGAGCGATCGATCAATTGCACACCCAGGTCGCGCTCCAGGGCCATCAGACGCTGACTGGCGGCGGACTGGGTAATCTCATGCAGTGCCGCGGCACGCGAGATGCTGCGATGCTCGGCCACATCGCAAAACAGCTTGATCGTCTCGATCTGCATGGGCGGCATTATATCATCAGTAATATTAATTTCAAACGCATGCATTATTAGCATGATTAATTGCGATGCGTGCGTCCGGGTTCCCGATGGTCTCCCCGTTCGCACTGGAGCATCGGCGAACAGGCGGCCGATAACACTTGCATGCGTTATCCGTGCGCGATCCTGTTCTGCGCCCTGATGGGGGCGGTTTGCTGGACTTCGACGGGCCGGGCCGAGGACGATTCGGCCTTCCGCCGGCTGGCTGCGCAGCGGGTGCAGGCCCGCTTCGATTTCGAGGAGCGCGAACTCGGCAACTTTGAGTCCATGCCGATGCACTGGTTTCGCATCCACCGGGATGGCTATCCCCGTTATTCGCACCTGGGATTCGACACCGCGCAAAAGGTCTCGGGCAAGCACAGCTTCCGGATCGATCCCAACGGCGGCAGCGCCGGCGTGGTATTGGAGCCAGGCGTCCTTGCCGCCATGCCGGGCGCCGATTATCTGGTCACCGCGCGGCTGCGCACCGAGAAGATGAACCACGCGCGTGCGGTGATGTCCGGCGCGTTTCTGGACAGCCAACTCCAGCCCGTTGCCGACAGCCAGACCGCCACGCCCCGACTGGTGTCCAACGGGAAATGGACGACGGTGTGGTTTCGTTTGAGTGGTCGCCACGCCGATGCCGCGTGGATCGTGCTGCGCATGGAAGTGCTTCAGCCGGTGGCGATGTCTTCGTCGACGCGTAACCGTCTGGACAAACACCAACTTCATTACACCGATATCAATGCTTCCGCCTGGTTCGATGACGTCACCGTGTACCAGTTGCCGCGGATCGAAATCAAGACCGACAGTCCGATCAACATGACCGTCGAAGGCACGCAGCCGCGGCTGATCGCCAACGCCCGCGACATGAGCGGCGCGTCGTTGACGTCGGTCATTGATGTCTACGACATGTCGGGCCGGCGCGTCGATCAATGGTGTCGGCCGCCGACGCAGACCGGCCGATCGCAGTGGAGTTGGAAGCCGCGCTTGCCGCGATTCGGCTGGTACTGGGCGGAGTTGAGCGTCCGATCGGATCAGGACCTGGTCGGTCGACGCCAAGTGGCCTTTGCGCATCTGCCTAGGCCGCTGAAGACCGATCATCCCGATGCCGAGCGGTTCGTGATCAGCGCCGAGAAGCTCGGGTCCGAGCATCGTCACCTGCTGTTGCCGCTGATGGACAAGACCAACGGCGGGGCGCTGGTGCTCTCGGCGTGGTCGGCGATGGTCGGCAACGACCCGCAGCGCCTGGCGCAAAAGCCAGCCGATCCGCTGCTGCTCGAACTGGCCATGGCGCCCAACGAATTGACGCTCAGTTTCGATCGCGTGCCCGAGGCGCTGGTGCGACAAACCACGGCCGATCCCGATGCGCCGCTGAGTCTGTTTACGTTGCCGTATGATCAGTGGCGCGCGCCGTTCGAGGCGCTGCTCATTCGTTACGGCCGCACCGTCCAGCGTTGGCAGATCGGCGCCACCGGCAGCGGGGCTTCGTACTGGCATGATGATCTGGCTGACTTTTATCCCCAGCTCTACGAGCGATTTCATCAGTACCTGGCCCGTCCGAAAGTCGCGCTGGCCTGGCAGGCGCACCAGTCCATTCCCACCGGCAGCGCCAAGCCCGCAGCGCTGACCCTGCTCTTGCCCCATGCGGTTCGGCCCGAAGACATACGCCGTTACGTTCAGACCTGGCCGACCGACAACACCGAACTGACGCTCGTGCTGCAAACGCTTCCGTCCGGACCGTACGGGCACCACCAGCGCAGCGAAGACCTGGCGTTGCGGATGGTGCAGGCCTGGCAGACGCCCGTGCAGCGCCTGGCGATCGATTCCCCCTGGTACGTGAGCCCGGGCCACGAGGCGTCACTGTCGCCCGATCCGCTGCTGGCGGTCTGGTCGAATGTGGCGGCCCGCCTTGCCGGACGGCAGGTCGTCGGGAGCATCAGTCTGGGCCGGGGCCTGCGCTGCCTGGTGCTCGACGGACCGCGCGGCGGCGCGCTGGTCGCCTGGAATCGCAATGCCGATCGAACGCGACAGACCGTTGATTTGTATCTGGGCGAAGGCGCGGAGGCCGTCGATCTGTGGGGCAATCGCACTCCCTTGCCGATCTCCCGGGACGGACACCAACACCTGACACTGGACAGTACGCCGGTGTTCGTCGAGGGCATCGATGTCTACCTGGCGAAATTGCGAAGCAGCTTTCGCATCGATCCGTCGTTTGTTCGTTCGGTCCACACGCTGCACCATCACACGCTGGAGTTAACCAATCCGTATCCCCGATCGATCCATGGCACGCTCCACATCACCGGACCCAGCCATTGGAAGGTGGGGCCACGGCAGATTCACTTCACGGCGCAATCGGGCCAGACGATTCGCCAGCCGCTCGAATTGAATTTTCCGATCAACGAATTGCAGGGCGAGAAGCGCATCACCGCCGAACTCGATCTGGACGGAGAGACCGACCGGGTGATCACCTTGTTGGCGCCGCTGTCGCTGGGTTTGAAGCAGGTGATCTTCACACCCACGCTGCACGTGGATAACCCGTCCAAGCAGGGCCGGGGCGATGTCATCATCACCGCCCTGATCACCAACCTGGGCGATGAGCCACAGACGTTTTACGCCTTCGCCCTGGCGGCCCAGAGACCACGTCTGGAGCGCATCGTGGCGCGCCTGGAGCCGGGGCAGACGATGCTCAAGCGCTTCCGGTTTATTAATGCCGCCGGACCGTTGTCCGGCCAGACGATCCGTACGGGCCTGCGCGAGATGGACGGCCCGGCAATCCTTAATACCACCGTGCAGGTGCCGTGAGGTGGTGACTGGGAACGCGATGAATCGCGTCGCTAAATGGGATGCCCGCGGCGATCTGCGATCGCCCGCTAAACAGAAATCTTTCCGCCCCTTCGTCCCTTCATCCCTTCTGCAATAAAACCCCGCCGTGATCGGCGGGGCTTGATTGCTGGTCGAGTGTTTTCTTCTTGCGCAGCAGGTGACGCGTCTCGGGCCGGATCGATTCAGACCCAGACGTTGACGAACAGGGCCGCTTCGACCGATTTGCCCTTCAGTTCGCCGACGGTCGTGGTGACCAGTTTCACTTCGTATTCCGGGTGCTGATCCAGCCACTGGTTGATCTGGTCGTCCAGAAACTCCAGTGCATCGTCGCGCAGCTTGGCATGGAAAGTTCGAACGCGAATCGCCCCGGTTCCGGTGAGGTTGGTCTTGCGGCTCCACTGCTTTTCGGTGGAACTCTTTTTCGCACCGAACGTGCGGATTTCATGGGCGGCGGCATCGCTCTGATCGGAGTCGAGGTCGACCTCGATCGCATCGTCTTGCTCATCCATGGGCAGCGGTTCCAGGGGCGGGCTCGTCATGACTGACCTCCGGTTTTGTATGATTCCAAGGCGGCAGACAGGATGTCCCCCATCATACCGGGCGCGGCTCAATCGGCCAATACCCGTGCGATCCACGCATCGCCGCTGCGGTGGCGCAATTCGACGCGCATGCCGCGGCCTGGCCAGTCCAACCGTAGAATGCGATGGTGTTCGGTCCAGAGTTCGGCGGTGGCCTTGCCCTCCGCCACACGACGCACGCTGCCGCGCTGCCTGCTGAGCGGGCCCTGGTATTGCAGGTAACGTCGGCGGTGGGACGGCAGGGCGGTCAGGTTCGATTCGGCATCCGCGGGCCAATGCATCGGCGGTTCGGCGCAACGGAAGGTCACCAGGGGCCCGGTCTGGTCGGGATCGGCGGGATCGCCCAGGAGCCAGTCGTAATGGCCGGCGTCCGCCAGTTGATGATGTAGCACCACGGTCGGCAGGTCCGTCACGGCCGGTTCCTTGTTGGATATACGGCGGCGTTGTATCCTGAGTCGCTCATGGATTCTCTGACAGAGGATACGACCATGTCGAAGCGAAATCGAATCGTACTGATGATGATCCTTGCGTTGGCGGCGGTCGCGCCGGTCGGTTGCACGGTCAGTCCGCAGGTGATGCGACAGCGCGGCGATTTCCACTTCGAGCGCAAGGAATACGACCAGGCCAAGCCGTGGTACGAGCAGTTGGTCCGTGCCGATCCCACGGCTTGGGATGCGCACTACGGACTGGGCGTGATCGCCTTGCAGGAAGACGATGCGGCGACGGCCCGGCGTCATCTGGAAATCGCCTACGCGCTGGTGCAGGACAAACCGAAGCGGGTTCAGCCGATCATTGACGGCCTGGCGGAGGCGATGTACCGGCAAAAAGAGTATCCGCAGTTGTTTGGATTCCTCGGCGAGGTGACGCAGCGCTACGGCACCGTGCACGATTACATCCGCAAGGGCAGCTACCTGTATCGCTACGGCGATCACGATGCGGCGGTGGTGGCCTACCGGCAGGGCGCGCGCATGGCTGGGGCGGACGATCCCACGCCGTATCAGTCGCTGGGCGCGTTTTACGCCAAACTGGGCCATAAGCGACAAGCCATTCTGGAATATCGCCGGGCCTACACGCTCGACCCGGAGAACAAAGAGGTTCAAAAGGCCTTGCTGGATTTGGGTGTGGTGCCCGGGCCGACCATCCACCTGGCGCCCGATCAGCTTCCGCGGCCGTAATCCTTTCGTGCGCGCGGTTTCGCCTTGCCCATGGCCCGCGCCGCAGGTAGTGTGGCGGTATGTCGGGATGTCTGCCCAACGTTGCTCCCCTCGCTGCGTATCTGCACCGCATCGATCCGTTTGCGATCCAGTTCACCGAAACGCTCGGCATCCGATGGTACGGCTTGGCATACGTGGCCGGTTTCGCCTGCGCGTACGGGATCATTCTGTGGCTGGCGCGGCGGGGGCGGACGCTGCTGCCGGCGGCGCGCGTGGCCGACTTCGTACTGGCGGTGGCGATCGGTACGATCGTCGGAGGCCGCCTGGGCTACTGCGCGTTTTACAAACCCGACATGCTCATCGAGTTCAGTTCGGAGTTTCCGTTCTGGGGCGTGTTGGCGCTGAACCGCGGCGGGATGGCCAGCCACGGGGGAATGATCGGCCTGATCGTCGCCTGCCTCTACTACGCGCGCAAGCACAAGCTGACGCCGATGCACCTGTTCGATCTGACCACGCTGGGCGGGGCGGTGGGCATCTTCTTCGGACGCATCGCCAATTTCATCAACGGCGAGCTGGTCGGCCGACCGATGGACAAGCCCTGCGCCTGGGGCTGCAAGTTCCCGCAGGAGATTCTCGACTGGTCCAAGTCGCAGCGGGAGGCGTTGCGGCCGGTCGTGGCGGAATTGCGCACGTCGCTGGCCGACTGGGGCGGAGATCCCGGACCGCGCCAGTTGCAGCAGATCGTCGAGGCCACCTGGCAGCACAACGAATACGGCAATCGTATCGCGGAGTTGTTGGCGCCGCTGCTGCCGTTGCGTCATCCCTCGCAGCTCTACGCGGCGTTATTGGAAGGGGCGCTGGTGTTTGTGGTTTTGCTGGTGATCTGGCGCAAGCCGCGCAAGCCCGGTGTCATCGGTACGTGGTTTCTTCTGCTGTACGCCGTGGTGCGCATCGTTAATGAGTTCTTCCGCATGCCCGATGCGCACCTGGGCTACCAGGTGTTCGACCTGACGCGGGGCCAGATACTGAGCATTGCGCTGTTCGCGTTGGGATTGGGCCTGCTGATCTGGTGGGCCCGTCGCGATGTGCCGCGCATCGGCGGATGGGACGGCAAATCCGAAATTCACACCGATTGAATGGTATGATGGTTCATCGATTCGTCTATTGAACAGCGGACTCCACGCATGCCCTGGGAAGCGTTGATCAAAGCGGTGGTGGCGGGGCTGGTCGCTTCGGCGGCGTGCGGTCTGGGGGCGTTGCCCCTGCTGATCAAGTCGATCGACGTGAAGCGCCACGCCGGTGCCGGTTACAGCTTCGCAGGCGGGTTGATGATGGCCGCGTCGGTTTACAACCTGATCCTGCCGTCCCTGCGCGACATGGGTCAATCCTCCGGCCACCTGGGGCTGGCCGAGGTGCTGCCGGTGATCGTCGGTATTCTGGTGGGCGCCGGTTTTCTCGATCTGACCAACCGCTTCCTTTCCGAAGATCGCATCAAGCGGTTCGGCTTCAAGATGTTCACCGGGCGCACCGAGATACTGATCTTTGTGGCGATGCTGATCCATTCGATTCCCGAGGGCGTGGCGGTGGGCGTGGGTTACCAGGCCGAGGCCAGCGATCAGTATGCGGTGGGTGCGTTGGGAACGTACATTGCGCTGGCGATTGCGGTGCACAACATTCCGGAGGGTTTGGCGGTGGCGCTGCCATTGCGTGCGGGAGGGGCGTCGATCGCCAAGTGTTACTGGGCGGGTTTTCTGACGAGTCTGCCGCAGCCGATCGCGGCGATTCCCGCGGTGCTGCTGGCCTGGCTGTTCGCGCCGATGATGCCGTTTCTGATGGGTTTTGCCGCCGGCGCGATGATGTATCTGATCGTTGTCGAACTGATTCCCGATGCACTGAGCACCGACAGCCGCACGCGCACCGCCGCGGCCTTCATCACCGGCTTCTGCCTGATGATCCTCGTGCAGGTTCTGCTTTGAAGTCGAAAGTAGAGGGGGGAATTGTATTGACAGGACCAACGGGATCGACAGGCATGATGATACGTATCTTTCAACTCATGCTGATCGTCCTGTCTTCCTTTTCTATTGACTTTACATCGGCGTCTTGAAACCCATCGCGCGCATCAGGCACCAGCCCTTGCGGTACGCGTAATAGCCCAACGCCGCACTGGTAATCAGCGCCACGATGCCGATCCACCAGCCCCAGCCCGTCAGCACATCCAGCAGGTGAAGCGCCGCCAGCGCAACCGCAACGATCAGGCACAACACGCACCAGCCCAGTCTCACCTTCCGCCCGCGCTGATCCAGATTGCATTGCATGATTCTTTCCGAAATATAACTCACCACAAAGGCACAAAGACACGAAGAATTCATAGACAGGATGAACAGGATATTACAGGATAATGTTCTTTGTTATCCAGTTCATCCAGTTGATCCTGTCAAAATAATTCTCCTTTGTGTCTTTGTGGCGAGTCTTTCACGGCAGGCGGCAGCTGTCCACGCCTTTCTTTTTCAGGTAGTGCTGGTGGTATTCCTCGGCGCGCCAGAACGGCTCGGCCTCGGAGATTTCCGTCACGATCGGCTTGCTGTATTTGCCCGAGTCGGCCAGGGTCTGTTTCGCCAGTTCAGCGGTCTGCTTCTGCTCATCGTTATAGTAAAATACCGCCGAGCGATATTGGGCGCCGATGTCCGGTCCCTGACGATTCAGTTGCGTGGGGTTGTGCAGTTGGAAAAAGAGATTCACCAGTTGGTCGTAGCCGACCTTTGCCGGGTCGTACGTGATCAGCACCACCTCGGCGTGACCGGTCGTGTCGCTGCACACCTGCCGGTACGTCGGGTTCTCCACCTGCCCGCCGCTGTATCCCACGGCGGTATCGACCACGCCATCGACCTTGGCGAACGTGTGCTCAACACCCCAGAAACACCCCGCGCCGAACATCGCTTTTTCGTATCGCTCATCGTTCATGGTGGGTTCCGTGGTTTCTGCGCCGTTGGTTTTTGATGCCGTGCCGTTGCGCTGGCTGTACGGATCGGAAGCGCCGCATCCGTCAAGTAACAGCAGAACGAAAATGATCGGCAGTGTTTTCATCACGGTCGATTATAGGCGCGGCGGGGCTACCCCGCGTTTACTGCAACTCCAGTTCACCGTTGAGCGTGATAGTCTGGCCCGGTTCGGTGGAGTGAATCTTCCTCAAATCGCCGTACCGGACCACGGCCGGCCGCCCGAGTTTGGAATGGATTTTCACTTTGGTGAGTTTGCCGTCGGCCCAGGTCATGTCGATGACGAATCCGCCGCGCGCGCAAAGTCCGGAGACCGAGCCATCGGCCCATGGTTTGGGCAGGGCGGGCAGGAGCCGAATGCCGCCGCTGTGCGACTGGATGAGCATCTCGGCGATCCCCGCGGTCACGCCGAGCGCCGAATCGACCTGCACCGCGCCGAAGCATCGGCCCATGAGGTTGGGCCAGGTGTTCACGCGCGCCTCCAGCTTGACGAACCGATGCGCCCGCTCGGCGTTACGCAGGCGCGCCCAGAGCGCGGTCTGCCAGGTCATGCCGAATCCCGTTCCCCCCTCGCCGCGGTGGGTCAGCGACGTGGCGATCGCCTTGGCCAGGTGGGGCGTGATCTCGAGCGTGATGTCGTTGCCGGGATACATGCCCCACAAATGCGAGAAGTGGCGGTGGTGATCGCGCGGGCTGTCCAGATCGTCCAGCCATTCCTGCAATTGTCCGTGCTGACCGACCTGGTACGGCGGCAAACGTTTGCGCGCCGCCAGCACCTGCCTGCGAAACTCCGCATCGGTTTCCAGCACCACGCTCGCCTGCGCGCACGCATCGAACAGGTAACGCAGCAGGGCGACATCGATCGTCGGCCCGGCGCAGATGCTCGGCTTGATGCCCGGGGGATGATTCTCCGGCGAACTCGACGGACACGTCACCAGCCATTTCCTCGTCGGATGTTCCTGCAACGTTTCCAGGAAAAACTCCGCTGCGCCCTTCATCACGGGATAGTATTTTTCGAGGAAGGCCTTGTCCTCAGTGAACAGGTAATGCTCCCAGAGGTGGGTGGTGAGCCATGCCCCGCCGCCAGGCCAGGTGCCCCAGAACGGGCCGTTGGTCGGTGTGGTGGTGCGCCACAGGTCGGTGTTGTGATGCAGGACCCATCCGCGCTGGGCACCGTAGGTGAGGCGCGCGGTGTCGGCGCCCTTGTCGGCCAGGCCGACCAGCATGTCGAACAGCGGCTCGTGGCATTCGCTCAGGTTGCACACCTCGGCGGGCCAGTAGTTCATGGGCAGGTTGATGTTGGTCGTGTACTTGCCGCCCCAGGACGGGTGCATGTCCGGATTCCATAGCCCCTGCAAATTGGCCGGCTGGCTGCCCGGACGGGAACTGCTGATCAGTAGGTAGCGGCCGTGCTGAAACAGCAGCGAAGCAAACTGCGGGTCGGCTTCGTCAGCATAACGCTTGAGCCGCTCGTCGGTCGGCAGGGCGCTGTTGGCGGTGGTCGGCAGCGTGAACTTCACCCGCCCGAACAACCGCTGATGTTCGGTGATGTGATCGGCCTTCATCCGGTCGTACGTCTTGTCGCCGAGCGCGGCGAAAGTTTTCACCACGCGCAACTCGGCATCGGCCGAGACATCCTTGTAACTGACGAAGTTCGTCGCCCCGGCCAGAATGAGCGTGACGGCGTTCGCCCCTTCCACGTTGATCCGGTCATGCTGGTTGTTGTTATCCAAGTACATCCGCCCGCCTTCGGGCCGCGCTGCCAACTCCGCGTAGTATTTCAACCCGCCCGGTATGTAGCGGTTGGTGGCGTTGTTGGCGTTCAGGGCGAGTCGATACGTTTTGATTTCGCGCGTTCGGCCCTGCGGATCGGGCTGCGACCTCCGCGAGACCTGCGTGCGCGTCACCGCGTAGCCCTCGTCGGTGGGCCACTTGTGATTGATGCGCCCGTCGAGCATCACGCTGAACGTGATCTTGCCGGGCTTGTCGGCCGTCAGCCGCATCACCAGCACCTGGTCCACCGGGCTGACAAACAACTCCCGCCGATACCGCACACCGTCCACCGTGTATTCCACCGTCGTCACCGCGGTATTCAGATCGAGCTCCCGGCGGTAATCGGTGGCTCTCCAGTGTCCGGGAAAACGAAAATGCAGATCGCCCAGCACTTGATACTTCTGCTGCGCGTGGTTCTGCGGATCGGAGCCGTCGTCCTTCGGGTCCTGCTTGTTGTTGGCCATGCAGGTCCGTCCGAACAGCGCCTGCGCTTCAGCGAGTTTGCCGTCGAAAATGAGCTTGCGGATTTCCGGCATCGCCGCAGCGCCCCTGGCGTTGCTCGGATCGTAAGGCCCGCCGGTCCAGCAGGTGTCTTCGTTGAGCACGATGTGCTCGTCAGCGATGCGCCCGAAGATGATCGCACCCAGCCGACCGTTACCGATCTGCATGGCGTGTTGCCATTTCTCGGCTGGCTCGTCGTACCAGAGCAGCGTGCCCGTGTCGGCCGTTGCCGGTGTCGCCCACAACAGCCCGAACACCACCGCCCCAACGATCGAGCACAACGGATGGGTCCAGCGTTTCATGACAGCTCCTTATCAGTGACTGCAATCGGCCCACCATTTTACACCGCCCAACCCCCGCCGGGGCGGGTCGGTGGATTCGTTGATCCGTTGATCAGTTAATCCGTTAAGCCGGGTGCGTAGTTCTGAGTGTGCGCAGCGAGTCGAAGGGCGGATCCCCGAGTAGCGATGTGCAATGTATCCCGTCATTCCCGCGCAAGCGGGAATCCAGTTGGTGGGGCGGGTCTCACTCCGCAGTCCGTGGCACCGGGCTCCAGCCACCCGCCTAATCTGCAAGCAACTGAAATTGTACTTTTCCACCACCTCCCCAGGGACAATCGATGCATAGCCATGGCGCAGTATCATGTGTTGATTGTCTGAGTTGTTGAAGCAACCCAATAATCTTCCCGTAATCTCTACTTTTTTGCGAAGCGAAGATCATGACTTTCGTCTTTGCGCGAGAAAATGCCAGCTTTGATGCGTCGTCGAGTATCTCAACATAATTTCCCTTTTTATTGTTTTGTTTACCCCATTCGGACTCCAAGGCCAGAAGGATTGAGTAATGTATCTGTTCGATTGTTTCTTTCCAGTCGAACCAACGGTTGTGATCCTTTTGTCTTATGGCATTGGTATAACATAGATCATACATAAACTCGCCGCCGTGACATTTGCTGTTCACCTGACGTTGGTCGGCACAACAGTCAGCAAAGAAATTGATCACAAAATCTGTGCATGGGCCTGCTTTGACGCTTCCTTTATCGCCATACAGATCGGCCCACGCCTCTTTAAATACAATGCCGCATTGTTCCAGTTCTTCTATCGAGTAATGATTAAACTTGAAGGCAGGCATCATGTTCCCCTTGTATTGATGTGCTCCGAATTATACAACGATTGACGGGTCTAGAGCGTCTTGCACGGTTTGTGTCCGGTCCGAACGAGCCGCGACGGTGAGGGAGCGGTCGTCGGGCCGTTGATCCGCGTCCGACTTTCCGCTCTCCCGCAGGTAAATGACCGCACCTGCCCCGCCGGGTGCGGACCGCTTCCTCACGGGCGCGGTTCGTACAAGCCCGGCATGAATGACGCAAGATGCTCTACATATGTAAAAACCCACGGGGCAGAACCCGCGGGCTTTTCAATTTCAATCTGTCGTGTTCCTATCCGGGGTTTCGATCGATCACTGCGTGATCGTCCTCAACCCTCGGCTTGACCAGTTAACTGATCAACCAATTAACCAGTTAACCGATCAACCCTTCGACTGTGCTCAGGGCAAGCCGATCAATACATTCCGCCCATGTCCGGGGCGCCGCCGCCCTTCTTCTCTTCCTTGATCTCGGAGATCAGGGCGTCGGTGGTCAGCAGCAGTGCGGCGATGGAGGCCGCGTTCTGCAAGGCGGTGCGTTCGACCTTGGTCGGCACGAGCACGCCCATGGCGATCATGTCGCCGTACTCGGTGGTCAGGGCGTTGTAGCCGAAGTTGGCGTCGTCGGATTCGGAGACTTTTTGCGCGACGATGGAGCCGTCGAGCCCGGCGTTGGAGGCGATGGCCTTGATGGGGAAGACGACGGCGCGTCGGACGATATCGACGCCGATGCCCTCGTCGCCGCTGACCTTCTTGGCCAGCTTGTCCAGTGCCTTGCGGGCGCGGAGGATGGCCACGCCGCCGCCGGGGAGGATGCCTTCTTCGACCGCGGCGCGACAGGCGTGCAGGGCGTCTTCCACGCGGGCCTTCTTCTCTTTCATCTCGGCTTCGGTGGCGGCTCCGACGTTGATCTGCGCCACGCCGCCGGACAGCTTGGCCAGACGTTCCTGGAGCTTTTCGCGGTCGTAGTCGCTGGTGGTCAGTTCGATTTCGTTCTTGATGGCCTCGATGCGGCCCTTGATTTCGGAGGTCTTTCCGCCGCCTTCGATGATGGTCGTCGAATCCTTATCGACGGTGATCTTCTTGGCTTTGCCGAGGTCGGCCAGTTCGAGTTTTTCCAGGTCGATGCCGAGTTCTTCCATGAGGGCCTTGCCGCCGGTGAGCGTGGCGATGTCCTGGAGGAGCGCCTTGCGGCGATCGCCGAAGCCCGGGGCCTTGACGGCGCAGACCTTGAGCACGCCGCGCAGCTTGTTGATGACCATCAGCGCCAGCGCTTCGCCGTCGATGTCCTCGGCGATGATGAGCAGTTGCTTGCCCGATTCGGCGACCTTGCCGAGCAGCGGGATGATGTCCTTGGCGTTGGACAGTTTCTTTTCGTGGATCAGGACGTAGGTGTCTTCCAGCTCGGCCGACATGTTGGAGGCGTCGGTGACGAAGTGCGGGGAGAGGTAGCCCTTGTCGAACTGCATGCCTTCGACGAGATCGACGTTGGTATCGAGCGACTTGCCTTCCTCGACGGTGATCACGCCGTCCTTGCCGACTTTATCCATCGCTTCGGCAATGATCTGTCCGATCTCGGCGTCCTGGTTGGCCGAGCAGGTGCCGACCTGTTCGATCTCCTTGGTTTCCTTGACGGGCTTGGACATGCGGGCCAGTTCGTCCACCATCGCGTCGACGGCTTTTTCGATGCCGTTGCGGACTTGGTTGGCATTGGCGCCGGCGGTGATGTTTTTCAGGCCTTCCTCGAAGATGGCCTCGGCGTAGATGGTGGCGGTGGTGGTGCCGTCGCCGGCGACGGAGGAGGTCTTGGAGGCGACTTCCTTGACCATCTGCGCGCCCATGTTTTCGTAGGGGTCTTCGAGTTCGATTTCCTATGGCACCCCCACCGTCACCAAGGACGGCGTGACCGTCGCCAAGGAAATCGAACTCGAAGACCCCTACGAAAACATGGGCGCGCAGATGGTCAAGGAAGTCGCCTCCAAGACCTCCTCCGTCGCCGGCGACGGCAC
>JANQHK010000023.1 GCA_028282685.1 Phycisphaeraceae bacterium | reverse complement strand
GGGAGAGCGGAAAGTCGGACGCGGATCAACGGCCCGACGACCGCTCCCTCACCGTCGCGGCTCGTTCGGACCGGACACAAACCATGCAAGACGCTCTAGAACGATGTAAATTCAGTATAAACAAAAATCGTTTTGCCCACGATTTAGTCGATGCTCAGCGCGGAAAAAAGCCGCACCCGGAAGGTGCGGCGATGTGAATGCGTTGTTGGATTTCCGCCTGCGCGGGAATGACGTACAAGATGCACCGCTACTTATCGAGTATGGGGATGATCAGAACGTTACGGTAGTTCAACCGTGCGCCTTCGGATTGCAGGGCGATATGGCCCGGCGTCACCCAGCATTCTTCGCCCCAGTTCTGAAGCAGATCGTTCACGTAGATGCGCAACGTGCCGCCGTCCAGCAGCACTTCGTACTGGTTCCATTCGCCGATCGGTTTTTCATTGGACGGGTGAATCTTGGGTGTATGCCGTTCGTGTCTCGTGCTCATGCGGCGCTCGTCATCGACCTTCATCGGAAAGTTGCCGATGTTCCAGATGTCGCCCATGTTGTTCTTCATGCCCTGGGCCTCGATGGAGCGCGGCCAGACTTTGTCTTCACCAACCAGTCGCAGCAGCAGGCCGGAGTTGCCCTTGGTCACGTGCTGGAATTGCACGCGAATCACGTAGTTGGCGTATTTCTGTTTGGTGCGGATGTACCCGTTGGGTTTGCCGGCGTTGTGCAGCATGCCATCCTTGACCGACCAGGTGTTTTGCGCAACGGCCTCGTCGGGGAAGATCTTCCAGCCGTCGGTATCCGTGCCGTTGAACAGCAGCTTGGCTTCACCGAACGTCTGCTTGTATTGCTTGAGCTGGATATCCTTGAACCAGACCTTCATCGGTCCGCCCTGGTGTATTTGCAGGGCGATGATGCCCTTCATGCAGCGTTGGTCCTTTTTGTAGTCGACCATTTCGGTGACGGTGAAGCCATTGATCTTGTGGATCACGTGGTTGCCGCGCGCGATGATGTGCGCCTCGTTCCATTCACCAGGTTTGAAGCCGGCCTGCTTGCTGGCTTTGTCTTCATCGATCAATTGGGTTTGATTCTTCTTGCCCTGCTCATCGATCACGGTGAACTGCCCGACCATGGAGACGCGACCACGTCCTTTACCGCCGCGCTCGTGGTAGAGGTAGCCGGGCCATTTCTTCTCGTTGCGTATCTCGAACTGGTAACCGCCGACTCGCCAGTTGCCCAGATCCTTGGAGCGGTACTGGACGCCGGAGTTGCCGTTTTCCAGCTTGAACTTGAACTTGAGTTCGAAGTTGTCCGGCTCGCCGCCGCGCCAGATGCAGAACGTATTTCCGCCCTTCAGACCGTCGGGGTGGGTCGAGCCGTGGATCGCGCCGTCATCGATCTTCCACAGCTTGGGGTTGGCGTCCCATCCGTTCAGCGTTTTCCCATCGAAGATGGGCTTGAAGCCGTCGTCTTCGGTCGGCTGGGCGAGGGCGATTGCGGGAAGCAGCGCCAGGGCCGCCATAAACCGATGGATATCAGCACGTTTCATATATCAACTCCTTGTGGATGTTTTATAGGGCATTCAGTCTACCAAGACGTCTGGCGCATGCGAATTATTACAATACAAACATTTCACGTGCTTTGCGTAAACATTCGCCCGATAACATCACCTTCGAGCCGCGGAGGTTAAAAGACGGATGAGAGTGCAAATATGGAACCGGGCGGAAAGGATGAGGGGGCAAGAGAGAACCGGAGAACGAAGGAGCGCGGCTCACTTAAACTTGATTGACTCTCTCTCTCTTCCCACCAGCACCGCCGTCGTTCGACGCGGTGCTGCGTTTTTTTCCGCAACGCCGCGAAGTTCTTCTATGTGCCGGTAACAGCGCAAATCATTCCGTCCGTCAATTCACCAGTCGGTTGATCAGCCAGAGCAATCCCAGCACGATTGCCGTGCCGAGCAGTGTGGCCAGCAAAGACCCCCAGCAGCCCAGTTTGTTGTGGTAGAAGATGAACACGGCACATTAGCATACCGAACGACGCGGCGGCTGTTCGTTATCCGCCCGGCGAGGTGCTGCGCCGGTCGGCCGCGGCCAGACGCGTCGAGTCGAATTGCAGCACGGCGGTGACCGGGAAGTGATCCGATGGGTAACGGTTGCCGCGGTGGGTGCGGTCGATGGAAGCGGCCAGTGTGGCGAACTGCGGAGAGACCAGAATCCAGTCGATCCGTTTGCCCGTATCGTTCCCGGAGAATCCGTGCAGGGTGCGTTCCCGCTCGGTGCGCACGGGACGCACGGCACGGTAAGTATCCACCAGCGCCATCACGCTCGATCGTTGACCTTGGAGCATGTGCTGGTAGGGGGCGGTGCCTTCGGAAGTATTGAAATCGCCCGTGACGATGGTCGGCACATTTCCTGCAATCCGCTCCATGCGATCGCGCAGAATCCTGGCCGACTTCATCCGCGCTTTGTCGCTGCTGATTGTAAAGTGCGTATTGAAGACAAACAGTTCTTGCTGGCGTGCATCGCGCGTCCGCAGTTTCACCCACGTGACCATCCGGGGAAATAAGCCCCACGAGCGCGAGCCGGGCTTGTCCGGTGTCTCGGACAGCCAGAAGTGGCCGTGATCGAGTTCCACGAAACGGCGGCGCTTAAAGTACACGCCGCACATTTCGCCCGAGTCATCGCCGTCGCCGCGCCCCACGCCCACGTATTCGTATTCCGGCAGGTTCGATTTGAGATAGCGGGTCTGGTTGATCAGGCATTCCTGTGTGCCCAGGATGTCCGGATCAAAATGGCGAATGGTGCGGACCACCAGGTCCTTGCGGAAGCTCCAGTTGTTGTGCAGATCGACCAGCGTATCGACGCGCACGTTGGCGCTCATCACGCGCAGTTGCTGTTCCGATTTGCTTGATGCATGGGTCTTGGCGTGGCGCGGTGCGCCCAATGTCATCGAGAACGCAACCGGCCCCACGCCGCCGCAGCCGACCAGCGTTGCCATACAGCCGGCCAGGCCACTGCACACGACAAGCGCACGTAAACTCATCACGGGTTCTCCTTGGGGGCTGAATTACGGAAAACTACCGAATTTGTCGGTTGCTGCCCCTTCCCCTCTGAAGGCAAAAATTGCGCAAATTAATTTCTAACCGATTGGCCCGAAATGACCACCACATCTGGTAGGGCTGTTGGGATCGTGTGAGCGCCGCGGTCGTTTACTCACGTCTTTTCGGGTAGATTCTTATCTGATCGTATTTCCCCACACCCGAAGGTCATCAACATGGATCACAAAGCGTTACCACCGTTACGGCCGCTATGGGCGATCGTTATTCTGTTTTCCATGTCGGTATGGATGGCGCCTGCCCATGCGAAAACGGTCAAAGTGTTTGTGATGACCGGCCAGTCCAACATGGAAGGCAAAGGAGCCGTGGCGCATCTGCAACAACTGGTCAAGAACGATCCGGATACGTTTGGCCATCTGCAAAAAAACGGTACGTGGATCGAGCGCAGCGATGTGCGCATCACCTACGGCGGTCGCAACGGTTCGCTGACCGTGGGCTACGGCGGCAAAGAGAGCCAGATCGGCCCCGAACTGGGATTCGGATGGGTGGTCGGCAATGCCATGGATGATCCGGTCCTGATTGTTAAGGTCGCCAGGGGCGGCGCTTCCCTCGCCGAAGACTTTCGTCCGCCCAGCGCCGGCGGCGAAGTCGGCCCCAGGTACACCGAACTCGTGGAGACGGTCAAAAAAGTCCGCGCCAACATCGGCAACTATTTCCCCGGCGCAGCACAATGCGAACTGGCCGGATTGGTCTGGTTCCAGGGCTGGAACGACCAGGTCAGGGACGGTCGCCGCGCCCAGTACAAGGACAACCTCTGCCACTTCATCCGCGATTTGCGCCAGGTCTGGGAGACGCCGAACCTGCTGTTCGTGATCGGCCAGATGGGCCACGGCGGGGAAAACACCAATGCCAAGGGCCAGGCCATGCGCGATGCGCAAGCGGCGCCGGCGCAGATGGACGAGTTCAAACAGACGGTCGCTTCCACGCCCACCGCGCCATACTGGGACGACAGCGTCTCGCACGACGGCGGCTACCACTACCACGGTTCGGCCAAGTTTTTCTACCTGGCCGGCCGGGCCTTCGGCCAGTCCATGGTCGATCTGATGAAAGCCGGAAGCAACACCGGCGGCGCCGACGAAAAAACCGATGCGGTCCCCCTGCCCCAAGGCATCGATCCCAACGCTTTGCCGACGCGTCTGCGACCGGTGTACAACGCTCTTGCCCGACGTCAGTATGCCAACGCGTGGCGTGTTCTTGAACGCAACGAAAAAATCTACGAACGCCTGACCGGCAACGACCGAACCGATACGGCCGGTCTCCAAACTGAGCGCCAGGCCGCTGAAGTGTTAAAGCAATTCATCACCCAACAGATCCATGCCGCGGTGCAACGCCTGCAGGCCTTTCAGTCGGCCTCGAATCCCTACCGTCTGCATCAGACGATTATCGAGCAGGGGCGTTACTACAACGGAGTGTCACTGTACGATCAGTCGATACAACCGATGCAGCAGGAACTGCGCGCTCCGGCTCAGCGCCAACTCATCAATCTTGGCATGCAGTTCTACCGCTATCTGGAAAATGCTTTGCGCGTGCGCAACGCGTTGGCGATCAAGCCCCTGGCCGAGTTCGCCGAGCGGCATCAAGACACCGCATACGGCAAGGCCGCGTCCGCTGCGGTGGATGCATTGCGCAAGGATCCCAAAGCCGAGTTGAACGGCGACGACCTCGTTGCCGCGAGTAAGTAGAATTGTGTTCTGTTGCGGTGGGTTTTAGAACGCCTCACAAAATACTTGAGTGACTGGGGCGCCATTGGTCGGACGCGAAGCGACAGACCGATGAGGTTCGCGCGGGTCTGCCCGGGGCCGACCCGTGGCGCCCGTCAACTTCCGGCTTTTTGTTAGGCGCTCTTAGAGCGTCTTGCATGGTTTGTGTCCGGTCCGAACGAGCCGCGACGGTGAGGGAGCGGTCGTCGGGCCGTTGATCCGCGCCCGACTTTCCGCTCTCCC
>JANQHK010000124.1 GCA_028282685.1 Phycisphaeraceae bacterium | reverse complement strand
CGAG
Source organism: Phycisphaeraceae bacterium (assembly GCA_028282685.1). GTDB lineage: Bacteria > Planctomycetota > Phycisphaerae > Phycisphaerales > Zrk34 > JANQHK01. The sequence goes on along the minus strand of JANQHK010000124.1, from coordinate 36,631 downwards.
CTGACCTCCGGCGCCGCGGCGCAGCACGCGCAGCCCCAAACCAACCTCGGCAAACTGGTCGCCAAGGTGCGGCCGAACTCGGAAATCAGCACGGTCACCATCGAGGGCATTCCGCCATATGAAATCTCCGTGGAAGTGTCCGAGACCGATCTGCGCAAGTATGGGCTGAGCTTCGGGCAGGTGGCCGATGCGGTGCGGCGCGGCTCGATCGATCTTCCCGCCGGCGAGATCAAGACGCGCGGCGCGGAAATCCTCGTCCGCACCACCGGGCAGCGCTACTGGGCGCGCGATTTTGAAACCATCGTCGTGCGCAGCGATCCCAACGGAACGCAGGTCCTGCTGCGCGACGTCGCCACCGTGATCGATCAATTTGAAGACACCGATCTGTTCGGCCGGTTCAACGGCCAACCCGCCGCGCTGCTGAACGTGTATCGCGTGGGCGACCAGGGCGCGCTGGAAATCGCCAACATGCTGATGGAATACGTTGAGGTGAAACGCGCCGAATTGCCCGAGGGCGTTTCCATCGACACCCTGCTCGACCGTTCGGCGATTCTCAAGAGCCGCATCAATCTGCTGCTTCGCAACGCGGCGATCGGTCTGACGCTGGTATTCCTCTGCCTGGCGCTGTTCCTCGATCTGCGGCTGGCGTTCTGGACCACGATGGGCATCGCCATGTCGTTCCTGGGGGCATTCATCCTGCTGCCGACGTTTGATGTATCGGTGAACATGATTTCGCTGTTTGCGTTCATCGTGGTGCTGGGGATCGTGGTCGACGATGCGATTGTGGTCGGTGAAAACGTGTTCGCCTATCGACAACGCGGGCTGGCGCCGCTCGATGCGGCCATCCGAGGTGCGCGCGAGATGGCCCAGCCGGTCTTCCTGGCCATCGGCACCACGGTCGTCGCCTTCCTTCCGCTGGTCTACAGCGAAGGGACGTGGGGACAAATCCTGCGCGTCATCCCCATCGTGGTGATCAGCGTGTTGATCCTGTCGCTGGTTGAAGCGTTGCTGGTGCTTCCTGCGCACCTGAGCAGCGGAAAGACCGTGGGGGGGCGCGGCGGACCGGTCGCCCGGGTGCAGGGTTGGTTCCGCCGAAACCTGGAGTGGGTGATCGAACACCTGTATCGCCCGACGCTGGGCGTGGCCATGCGCTGGCGGTATGCGACGATTGCGATGGCCTTCGGGGTATTGATGCTGACCGGCGGATTCGTCGGCGGTGGTTTTCTCCCAAGCGTATTTTTCCCGGATGTCGAAGCGGACAACATGGTCGTGGCGTTGGAGATGCCGCGCGGCACCCCGGCCGAAAAGACCGAGCAGATCATGCTGCAGATCGAGGCCGAGGCGGAAACGATTCTCGAGAAGTATGAAAAGCAGATGGCCGACGATGCGCCGCCGCTGGTCATGGGGCGGATCACGGTCATCGGCGGGCATCCCTTCGGCGATCAGGCCCGGCGTGACGCCGGCGGAACCGGCGGAACCGGATCGGGCGGCCACCTGGGCGAAGTGAACATCGAGCTGCTGCCCAGCGAACAGCGCAACGATAAGAACGGCCGGCCGATCTCCTCGGAAAAAATGCTCCGGGAGTGGCGCAATAAGGTGGGCGAAATTCCGGGTACGGTGTCGCTGAAGTTTTCAAGCCGCCTGCTCAACTCCGGTGAGAAGATCAACGTGGAACTGGCCCACCGCGATCACGACACGCTGTTGCGCTCCGTCGAGGAACTCAAGGAAACGCTGGTCGAATACGCCGGCGTGCGCGAAATCACCGACAACTTCGTCGAAGGCAAGCCGCAGATCGAAGTCACCGATGTCAGCGATCTGGGCAAGCGGTTGGGATTGCGCCGCGAAACCCTGGCCATGCAGGTGCGCGGCGCGTTCTACGGCCTGGAAGCGCAGCGCGTCCAGCGCGACCGTTACGAAGTGAAGGTGATGGTCCGCTATCCCGAAGATGAGCGCAATTCGCTCGGGGTGCTGGACGATTTGCGCGTTCGCCTGGATGACGGAACGGAAGTGCCCTTCCTGGACGTGGCGGAAATCGATCGCGGGCGCGGCTATGCCGTCATCAACCGCACCGACCGCAAGCGCACCGTCGCCGTCACCGCCGATGTCGATGAGTCCGTCGGCAATTCCACCGAGATCAACAACGCCCTGCGGCAAACCGTTCTGCCCGCGCTGGTCAACGAGCATCCCGGCCTGACCTGGGACATGGAAGGCGAACAGCGCGAGCGCAACAAGGCCATGGGATCGCTGAAGGCGAACTTCGTGATCGCGCTGCTGGCGATCTACGGATTGCTCGCGGTGCAGTTCCGCAGTTATATCCAGCCGGTCATCGTGATGGCCGCCATTCCGTTCGGACTGGTCGGTGCGGTGGTCGGGCACAAGACGATGGGCATCCCGTTCAGCTTCATGAGTTTCTTCGGCGTGGTCGCGCTGACGGGCGTGGTGGTGAACGATTCGCTGATCATAATCGACCTGATCAACCGCGAGCGCCGGCAGGGCATTCCGCTGCTCGAGGTGGTCGAACACTCCGGTACGCGACGTTTCCGCCCGATCCTGCTGACCACCATGACAACCTTCTTCGGCCTGCTGCCCATGGTGCTGGAAACGTCGCTCCAGGCGCAGTTTCTGATTCCCATGGCCGTCTCGCTCAGCTTCGGCGTGCTGTTCGCCACCGTCATTACGCTCATTCTCGTGCCAACGATATACATGATCGTCGAAGACATCCGCGTCCTGCTCGTCGGACACAAATCCGACGAACACGCGCCGGTCGAGGCCGAGATGGCGACGTGAATCCGCTTGGTGCCGGATCGCTTTCCGGGTTACGATATCGCCATGAAACCAACCATCCGCTCCACAACGATTCTCTGCGTGCGCCGCGACGGGCAGGTGGCGCTGGGCGGTGACGGCCAGGTGACGATGAACGACGTGGTGGCCAAAGCCGACGCCGTGAAAATCCGTCGCCTCGAACCGGTCAACGGCCAGCCGGTGCTGTGCGGTTTCGCCGGCTCCGCGGCCGATGCCTTTGCATTGCTCGAACGCTTTGAAACCAAGCTGAAGGATTCGCCGGGCAACCTGAAGCGCGCCGCGATCGAACTGGCCAAGCTGTGGCGCACCGACCGGCTGCTGCGTCGGTTGGAGGCATTGATGATCGTCAGCGATGCGAACACCTCGTTGCTGCTCAGCGGCCAGGGCGATGTGATCGAACCGGCCGAGGGCGTCATCGGGATCGGCTCGGGCGGGGCCTACGCCACCGCCGCCGCCCGCGCCATGCTCCGCCATACCACGCTCAACGCCGAACAGATCGTGCGCGAGGCGTTGGGCATCGCCGGGGAATTGTGCGTCTATTCCAACGACAAGATTACCCTCGAAACCTTGTGATCATTTAACCGCGGTGCTGGTGCCGCGCTTTTCGCGTCGCCCACGACGCGGCTAAATCCTACAATACCCCCATGCGGCAATACCTCGATCTGCTCCAGCACGTGCTCGACCACGGCGTCCGCAAGGACGATCGCACCGGCACCGGCACGCTTTCCACCTTCGGCTACCAGATGCGCTTCGACCTGTCGGCCGGGTTTCCCTGCGTGACCACCAAAAAGCTGCACCTGCGTTCGATCATCCACGAATTGCTCTGGTTCCTGCGCGGCGATACGAACATCCGATACCTGCACGAAAACAACGTGACCATCTGGGACGAATGGGCCGATGAAAACGGCGAACTCGGCCCGGTGTACGGCCGCCAGTGGCGCAGTTGGCCAACGCCCGACGGCGGCAAGATCGATCAGATCGCCAACCTCATCGCACGCATCGGAACCGATCCCGATTCCCGCCGACTGATCGTCAGCGCATGGAACGTGGCCGATGTGGATCGCATGGCCCTGCCGCCGTGCCACATGCTGTTTCAGTTCTATGTCGCGCAAGGCCGACTCAGTTGCCAGTTGTACCAGCGCAGCGCCGATCTCTTTCTCGGCGTGCCGTTCAACATCGCCAGTTACGCCCTGCTGGCCATGATGGTCGCGCAAGTCACCGGACTGGAGCCGGGCGAATACATCCACACGTTCGGCGATGCGCATCTTTACCTCAATCACCTCGACCAGACCCGCCTGCAACTGTCGCGTCAGCCCCGGCCCCTGCCCACCATGCGCATCAACCCCGATGTCAAAGACATCTTCGGTTTCCAATACGATGATTTCACACTGGAAAACTACGATCCCCATCCCCACATCAAGGCGCCGGTGGCGGTATGACCATTACCCTCATTGCCGCGATGAGCGAAAACCGCGTGATCGGGCGCGAAGGCAACCTGCCCTGGCGCTTGCCGGATGATCTGAGGTTCTTCAAGCGCATGACCGTCGGCAAGCACCTGGTCATGGGGCGCAAAACCTTTGAATCGCCCGGCCATCCTCTGCCGGACCGCACGAGCATCGTGATCACGCGCCGCGCCGATTACAATCGGTCCGATTGCATCGTCGCGCATTCGCTGGAAGAAGCGCTGCGCTGGTGCGACGAGCACGGCGTCCATGAAGTCCTGATCGGCGGCGGCGGGGAAATCTACACCCAGGCCCTGCCCCATGCCGATGAAATCCACCTGACCGTCGTGCATGCGAAGATCGAAGGCGATGCGTTCTTTCCCGAGTTCGACCCCTCGCAATGGCGCCTGATCGACGAAGAACACCACCCCGCCGATGAGAAGCACGAGTACGCTTTTACCTTCAAGCATTTCAAGCGGAATCGTTAATCCGTTGATCCGTTAATCGGTTGATCCGAAATGAACATCGGGCTTGGCAAAAAGATTATCAAGTCATTGGGGCGGATTGTCTGCCTGTTGATCCTTGTAGCCGGCATATTGGGGATCACCTATTCGCTATGGTCACCGGGAATGACCATCACGGATGGGCGACACGATCTGAAATCCAACGGGCTCTGGATCAGTCACGGCTGGCTTGGGCATGGCATCTGGTTCAAACGTTACGAAAAAGACGCGGCCGACTTCCACGACCCGCAGAAAATTGCAGACCTGAAAGCCGAACTGACCGAGCATCACATGGTCGATGTCTACCCGCATCTGTGCCCATGCGAATCGGGCGGCAGGATCGACCGCGTGAACGACGAACAGACGCAACGGTTTCTCGATGTGTTTGAAGGGATGCGTGTGATGCCCTGGGTCGGCGGCGTGCTGGGCAATCACTGTCATCCGGAAGACGCCGTTTGGCGCCAGCGTTTCATCGATTCGATCGTTCAACTGCTCAATCGCCACCCCCGCCTGGCCGGCATCCATATCAACATCGAACCACTGCCCAGCGGGAATCCCGATTTCCTCGTTCTGCTGGAGGAATTGTGCTCCGCTCTACCCCGGGACAAGCTTCTTTCCATCGCGGCCTATCCCCCGCCGACGATCTGGCACCGGTGCGATGAGGTGCATTGGGAGGAAGCGTATTTCCGCGCGGTGGCCCAGCGATGCGATCAGATGGTCGTGATGATGTACGACACCGCGCTGACATATCCAAAGCTTTACACCAACCTGATGAAGCAATGGACCGTGGAGGTCATCGAGTGGTCGGACGATACGCAGGTCCTGCTGGGGCTGCCGGCTTACGAGGATGCAGGGGTTGGTTACCACGATCCCGCCGTCGAAAATCTGGAGCATGCCCTGAAAGGAATTCATGCGGGATTGGCTTCGTTTAACACGCTGCCGATGGGAAATGACTCCGGCCAAGTGGCAAGTTCTTCAGAGCAATTATTTAGCTCCCTGAACCGATCTGGCAACCAGCAAACTTTCGCGTCCTTTGCGATTCTTTGCGCCTTGGCGGTGAAAGGGGTTGCCTTGGCCGCGCCGTTTACTGCGGATATGCTAAGGGTTTGAAATTGCCGGAGCGCCGCCCATGAAACGCGCGATCTTCCTCGACCGCGACAACACGATCATCGTCAACGACGGCGACCTCGGCGATCCGGCCCGGGTCAAGCTCATCCAGGGCGCAGCCAGCGCCATCGCGTCGATGCGCGGCTTGGGGTACCTGGTCGTGGTCATCAGCAACCAGGGCGGTGTGGCGCGCGGAGCGTTCACCGAAAAGGACGTCAAAGCGACCAACCAGCGAATCGCCGAACTGCTGCACAAGTCCGCCAACGGCGCGGTGATCGAACGGTTCTATTACTGTCCGTTTCATCCGGACGGCACGGTGCCCGGCTACCGGCGCGAGCACCCGTGGCGCAAACCGCAACCGGGCATGTTGCTCCAGGCCGCGGAGGATTTGAAGCTGGACCTGTCGGAGTGCTGGGTGGTGGGCGACCAGATGCGCGATATCGAAGCGGGCAGCGCGGCGGGCGTGCAGACGGTCCTGCTCGCCGAAGCGACCGAGGCGATGAAGATGACGCAGGGCGCGGATATCCAGCCGGATTTCATCGCGCGCAACCTGATCGAATCGGCGCGCCTGATCGCGCAGCATCCACGTCAACTGCCCGGTGAAACGGCGGGACGCGCTTCCACGCCGCGCCAGACGTATCCTGCCAGGCAGAACTTGGGCCAATCACGTCATACCGGAGCCAAAGCGCCGGCGCAGCGTGCTTCCCGGCCGTTCAAGCCGTGGGAAATTCAACCCCATGCAGAGCCCGATGCGGAGGGGCAGGCGGAGACGGCGGGTGAATCTCCACCCGTTGAATCGGCGCCCGTAGCTGCCGAGCCGTCGCCTGATGCGATACCCGAGCAACCGACTGCGTCCATACCCGCGCCCGCGCCGCAATCACCGGTTCCGCCCAAGGCAAGTTCGCTACCCGACGAGCCGACCGAAGAACCCCGCAGCAACACCGAACGCCTGTTGGAGCAGGTCTACCGCCAATTGAAGAGGCAGGATGTCGAGTTCGCCGAGTGGAGCAGCTACAAGTTGCTGGGACTGGGCATCGCCCAGCCATTGGTGATCGCCACGGCGCTGGTGGGTTTGTTCATGTCCGGCTCGCATGACAGCATGATGGCCTGGCTGACGGGCGCGGTGCTCGGGCAATTGTTTGTGATCGCCATGCTGATCCTGCACGGGCACAGATAACTCACCACAAAGAGCACAGAGAACACGGAGAAAACGGTTCGTGTAAAATTGAAATACTCCATGTTCCCAGTAATCTCCGTGGTGAACGAACTTCATGGCGAGTCCCCCGACAGACAACCCGCAGCGCATCCTGGTCGTCATGCCCTCCTGGGTGGGCGATGCGGTGATGGCCACGCCGACGCTGCGCGCCCTGCGCGCGCACTATCGGCAGGCACGGATCGACGCCCTGGCCAAGCCATACATCCGGCCGATCATCGACGCCTGCCCGTGGGTGGACGCCATCGTCGCGACCGACGGCGGCGGGTTGAAGCAGGCGGCGACCATCCGGGGCGAACGCTACGATCTGGCCGTCCTGCTGCCCAACAGTTTCCGCACAGCCCTGATGGCATTTCTCGGCCGAGCGAAGCGCCGCATCGGCTACGCGCGCGACGGACGCGGGTGGATGCTGACCGATCGCCTGACTCCATTACGTGAAAACGGCAAATACATCCCTACCCCCACGCTGCGCTACTATCTCGATATCGCCCGGCGACTCGGCGCCGAGCCGACCGATCCGCGCATGGAATTGTTCACGCGCCCGGAGCACGATCAACAGGCCGAGCGCATGCTGCGCGAGTCCGGTATCGATTTCGATCGTCCGATCGTTCTTCTCAATCCCGGGGCGAAATACGGTGCGGCGAAACTCTGGCTGCCCGAGCGCTTCGCCGAAACCGCCGACCGGTTGATCGATCAACACGGCGCTCACATCCTGCTCAACGGCAGCCCGGCGGAGCGCGCCATCCTCGACCGGGTGCACCAGGCGGCGCGTCACGAGTTGATCGACCTGCCGCGCCTCGGCAATAACCTGACACTGCTGAAAAGCGTGATCCGTCGATGTGACCTGATGATCACCAACGACACCGGCCCGCGCCATATCGCCGCGGCGCTGGGCGTACCGGTGGTCACGATCTTCGGCCCGACCGATCCGCGCTGGACCACCATCGACTGCGAGCGCGAAATTGAATTGCAGATCGACGTGGATTGCGGCCCGTGCCAGCTCAAGGTCTGCCCGCTCGATCACCGCTGCATGACGCAAATGACCACCGACATGGTGTGCGACGCCGCGGTGCGCCTGCTGGAGGACGCTCGATGAAAATCGCCATCGTCATCGAACGTTACGATCCGGCTGCCGGCGGCAACGAACGGTCCACCCGGCAGATCGCTGTGGAGCTGGCGCAGCGCGGCCATGCGGTGACGATCCTGGCCAGCCGGGTGCGCGGCCCGGAAGACCAGGGCGTGCAATACGATGCCAAGGGGGGAATGAGCACGCGCGGAGCGCAGGGTTTATGGCGTTTTCGATGCTGGGCCATGCGCCGGCTGGAGCGCGGCGGATTCGATGCGTCGATCTCCATGACCACCGCCGTCCCGGCCGATGTGCTGCAACTGCGCAGCGGCACCGTACGCGAGACGCTGCGTCGTAACGTGGCGCTGCGCCGCACTCCGGTCAGTCGGGGGCTGAAGGAACTGACCGTCGCGCTCAATCCCAAACATCTGGCGCAGTTGGCGTTTGAGCCGATGACGCTCAACAGCCACCGCGCTCACAAACTGGCCGCCATCAGTCAGTACGTTTCCGATCAATTGATTCAGCATTACGCCGTGGCCACCAGGCGGATCGCTCACATCCCCAATGCCGTTTCGATCGACGTGCCGGACAGCGCGCAGCGCCCGGTGTTGCGCGAGCAGACCCGCCGGGCCCTGTGTCTGGATGAGCGGGACACGGCGTACCTGTTTGCCGCGGCGAATCCGAAACTCAAGGGGCTGGTTCCCTTGATCGAAGCGTTTGCGCAATTGCGCAACAACACGGCGAATATGAAGCTGATCGTCGCCGGTTCGATGGACCGCAAATGGATCGAACTCATGGAGCAGCGCGGGCTGGCGGAGGATGTGCGCTGGATCGGCCCCACGCACCGGATGGATCGGCTCTACCTGGCAGCGGACGTGACGGTCCTGCCGACGTGGTACGACCCCTGCTCGCGCGTGGTGCTGGAATCGCTGGCGATGGGCACTCCGGCCATCAGCACCCGACATAACGGCGCTTCGCAGTGGATCACCGATCCGACGGGACGGGCCGACTGGGCCAGCCCCATGAGAGGCGATAATGCGGAGATGCCGACCACGGCCGCGGCAGGCCGCGTGATCGACTCCGCCGAAGACGTCGATCAACTCGTCAACGCCATGCGCGACTTGTCCGATTCCGACCAGCGCGCCGCCTGCATGCGCGCCACGGCGGCATTGGACGATCGCCTGACCATGAAAAAGCACGTCGATGCGCTGGAAGAATTGCTCCGGCAAACTGCGGAAATACACGAACGCGGGCGCCCCTGTTAGTCTATTGTTCATGAGCGATCTCTGGGCCGAACAACGCGGCAAGATGCTCGGGGCGGTCGAGCCCCTGGCGGTGCGCATGCGTCCCCGTTCGCTGGATGAGTTTGCCGGGCAGGAGCAGTTTCTCGGCCCGGGCAAGTTGTTGCGACGGATGCTCGAAGCCGACCGCATGACCAGCGTGATCTTCTACGGCCCGCCGGGGACGGGCAAGACCACACTCGCCGAAGTCATCGCCGCACACACCCGGCGTCACTTCGAGCGCGCCAACGCCGCGGCCATCGGCGTCAAAGAGGTGCGGCAGATACTCGACCAGGCCGTCGCACGTCTGACCGATCCGAACGGCGGGCGCAAGACCATCCTCTTTCTCGACGAGATCCACCGCTTCAACCGCGCCCAGCAGGATGTGCTGCTGCGCGATGTGGAGCGCGGCACGATCACGCTGATCGGCGCCACCACCGAGAACCCTTTCTTCGCGGTCAACTCGCCGCTGATCAGCCGGTCGCAGATTTTCCAGTTTCAGCCGATCACCGAAGCGGATATCAAAACGCTGCTTCGCCGGGCGATCGACGACGAGCAGCGCGGCTACGGCAAGCTGAACATTGAGATCGATGAAACGGCGCTGGATCACTGGGCCACCGCATGCGACGGCGATGCACGACGCGCATTGACGGCGCTGGAGATCGCGGTGCTCAGTTGCGGAAGCGACGAGGGGGCAAAGGGACAGAGGGGCGAAGGGGCAGATCGCATCGTCATCGACCTCGACGCCGCGCAGCAGTCGATCCAGCGTAAGGCCATCGACTACGACCCGACCGGCGATGCGCATTACGATGTGATTTCCGCTTTTATTAAATCGATGCGGGGATCGGACCCCGACGCCGCGGTCTATTGGCTGGCGCGCATGCTCGAAGCCGGGGAGGAACCGCTGTTCATCGCGCGGCGGATCGCGATTTTGGCCAGCGAAGACATCGGCAACGCCGACCCGCGCGCCATTCAGGTGGCGGCGTCGGCGTACACAATCACCGAGCGGATCGGCCTGCCCGAGTGCCAGCTCACGCTCGCCCAGGCCGCGATCTACATGGCCACCGCACCCAAGTCCAACGCCTCGGCCACGGCGATCTGGTCCGCCTCGTCCGACGTGCGCAACAACCGCACCGTCCCCGTTCCCAAACACCTGCGCGACACCCATTACAAGGGAGCGAAGCAGCTCGGCCACACCGGCTACGAATACGCCCACGACTCGCAAACCGGTTGGGTGGACCAGGACTACCTCGGCGTCGACAAGACCTATTACACCCCCACCGACCGCGGTTACGAAAAACACATCGCCGCGTTTCTGGAATGGCTGAAGGGCAATCAGAAGCCCGAATCGTGACCGGCGCGACCGCCACGACAAACCGAATTCTTCACCGGCGCGACCCGCTTCAGCGGGTCGGGAATATGTCCGCGATCATTTTTGACGTGATTTCCCTCCGACAGACGACAATGATTAAGTGATGGTCCAACAGGCCAAAAAGTCGTTGCGCGCGCAGATGAAACGGCGTCTGGCCGGTCTTGAGGCGCAGGAGCTGCGCGATCGGTCGCGCGCCGCGGCGGAGCGGCTGTGCGGGCTGAGTGCGTTCGAGCGGGCCTCGGCGGTGATGCTCTTCCTGCCCCTGCCCAACGAGATCGACGCCCGGCCCATCGCCCTGCGCGCCTGGCAGGAGGGCAAGACCGTCACCGTGCCGCTGGTCAACTTTGAACAACGCCACATGATCCCCGTGGAAATCCGCTCGCTGACCGAACCGATGACCACCGACGGCCACGGGATCAAACGGCCGGCCGGCGCCTGTCCGGTCCCGGTGGATCTGATCGACCTGGTGATTGTTCCGGGCCTGGTCTTCGACACGCAAGGCCACCGCCTGGGGCGCGGCGGGGGCTTTTACGATCGGTTCCTCGCCCAACCGGGTTTCGGCGGCGCCACCTGCGGCTTCGCGCTCGATGAACAGGTGGTCGATTCCGTCCCCACGCACGGCCTGGATGTGCCGATCCACTGCCTGGTCACCGACCGGCGCACGTTGTGTTTCAACGGCGGGGTGTGAACATCCCCACCGCCGAACCGTCTAAATGGATACACGCCCGTCCGGTGGGCGCTTCGTTGCGGGAGCTTCATCATGGTACTGGAAAGTCAACGCATTCGGCCCGGCGCCAACCGCGGATACGTCGGCTCCGCCCGACGCAAACGCCGCGGACGCATGCGCCTGGTCGCGGCTTTGATGATCGTCGGCGGGGGGCTATACCTCGGCTTCAACCTGTTCGGTGGGAACGGTGGCGATGCGGACGACCCCGACATCGGCCCGGACGATTCCAACGCCTCCACTCCCGCCGACGGCCCTGGCGATGCGGGGCAAAGTCCAGCCCCACGGCGCGATCCATGGACAAGGACCGACGATCACCCCCTGCTCGGCGGCACCGGCCCAACCACCGCGCCACCGCCCGATACCGTTGACCGCTCCGACACAACGACGGACGCCGCGGCGACTGCCACCCCGCCTCCTCCACCGCCGCCGGCTCCCGTCACACACGCCGATGACACCGTGACCACCGATGCCGAGGTGCGTCGCCAGATCGATCGCGGCCGTCAACTCATCCAGGCCGGGGATTTACCGCAGGCCCGCCGCTATCTGAACGCCGCGTTGCACGGGCGGATCAGCGGGACCGATGCACAGACCGTGCGCCGTGAGCTGACCAAGATCAACGAGGTGCTGATCTTCTCCAAGCGCATCGTGCAGGACGATCCCTTGTGCGCCGTTTTCATTGCCACCGCACAGAAATACCAGCTTTCGAAGATCGCCCCGGAATACACCGTCCCGTGGCAATTGATCCAGCGCATCAACCGGATCAACCCGCGCCGCATACGGGTCGGCCAGCGGATGAAGATCCCCAGGGGGCCGTTCCACATGGTGATCGTCAAGCACGCCTACCGGGCTGACGCTTACCTCGAAAGTGAAGAGGGCCCGGTGTTTGTGCGCAGTTTCCCGGTGGGCCTGGGCGAGCAGGATTCGACACCGATCGGCCATTTTGTCGTGCGGCGCAATTCCAAGCTGGCCAATCCCAAGTGGGTCAATCCGCGGACCGGCAAGGTGTACGAGCCGGACAATCCGAGCAATCCGATCGGCGAGCGCTGGATCGGTCTGACCGGCGCCGACGAACAGACCCGCCAGATGAGCGGCTACGGTTTGCACGGCACGATTGAACCGCAATCGATCGGGCGCGAGGCCTCCATGGGTTGCGTGCGCTTCCTGCCGGAAGACATCGAACTGGTCTACGACATGCTGATCGGCGGAAAAAGCCGCGTGGTCATCAAGCCGTGAGTCTTGAGACCTGAGTCTTGAGGCGCCGACGTAGTCGCTTCAGTGACCATGCGAAGGCAAGCGTCATTCCCGCACAGGCGGGAATGACGGGGCTACCCCCGCCGTGAACAGCGGGGCTTGGAAACAGATCAACGAGTTAACGAGTTAACGAATTAACAAACTCAATAGCTGTGGTCATCCAGCACGACTTTGCCGCGGAAGATCCAGTAGATGCCTGCGGTGTAGACCAGGACGATGGGCACGCCGACGGCCGCCACACCGAACATCCAGGTCAGTGTCAGCTTCGTCGAGGAGTGCTCGAACGCGGAGAGCGTGACACCGCCTTCCAACGAGCTGGGGATGAACGTGGGGAACATGCTCACGCCGATCAGGCCGAACCCGGCAAGGATCGTTCCGGCCGAGCAGAGAAAGGCGTGAAATGCCTTGTCCTTGCGTGCGGCGATCGGCAGGTACACCACCGCCGCCAGCGCCAGTAAGGCAAACAGGGCGGTCAGGACCGGCCGGCCGAACGCCGTGTTGAACATGCGCGGCACTTCAACGGCGGTATAGACATTCACCAGCGCAAACAGCACCAGGAACACCACCCAGCAACGCACCACGCGCCCCAGCATGCGCTGCCGAAGGTCGCCTTCGGTTTTGCAGGCCATGTAGGCCGCACCGTGCATCGCCAGCAGAACCACGCCGGTGACGCCGAACAGCAGCGCGTAGGGGTTGAGCAGGTTGAAGAAGCCGCCGGTGTAGAGTTGCTCGGCATCGATGGGCAGACCGCGGACGACGTTACCCAGCGCCACCCCGAACAAAAGCGCCGCGACGAGCGATCCGAGCGAAAACGCCCAATCGAAGAACTGCCGCCAGGCGCGCGATTCGAGTTTACTTCGGAACTCCAGCGACACGGCGCGAAATATCAGGGCCGTCAGCAGCAGCATGATCGGCAGGTAAAACGTCGGACCGAACACGGCATACACCGGGGGAAACGCCGCGAACAGCGCCCCGCCGCCGGTCAACAGCCAGACCTCGTTGCCGTCCCAGAACGGACCGATGGCGTTGAGTCCGAGTCGGCGTTCGTGGTCGTCGCGCGTGAACAGGTGCCACATGCCGACGCCGAGATCGAATCCGTCCAGCACGGCATACCCGGCCAGCAGAACGAAGATCAACAGAAACCAGGTGGTTTGAAGGAATTCGTGTGTCATGCCGCCACCTCCTTCGCCTCAGCGGCAGGTTCCAGGCCGTGTCCCGCTTCGCGTTTGAGCAGGAACAGGTACAGCGCCAGCAATGCGCTGTAGATTACCGAGAACAGGATCAGCGAGAAGAGCACCTGCTCCGCGGGTACCGTGACCGAGCCGGCGTCGGCGGTGCGCAGCAGCTTGTAGACCGCCCAGGGCTGTCGGCCCACCTCCGCGGCCACCCAGCCGAACTGCGTCGCCGCCAGCGTCAGCGGCATCGTGATGATGATCGCCATCAACAGCTTGCGGCTGGTCCACAGTTTCTTCCGCCACAACTGAATCAGCGCCAGGAACAATAACAACTGGAACCACAACCCCAGAATCACCATGTTGTGGAACGAAACGAAGGTCAGCCACAGCGGCGGCCTTTCGTCCTCGGGAAAATCATTGATCCCCTTGATTTCCGCATCGGGATCGCCGAACGCCAGCCAACTGAGCAGGCCGGGTATGGGCACGCGGACTTCGGCCTTCAGTTCAGGCGGTTGCGTCTTCACCAGCCCGAACGCCACCAGCGGCGCGCCGGACTGCGTTTCGTACAGACCTTCGATGGCGGCGAATTTTTCCGGCTGCGTCCGGGCCACCTGCTGGGCATGCACGTGGCCTGTGGGAAATGCGACGAGGATCGAACTGACCATGCCGACAACGAGGGCGGTCACCATCGTCTTGCGATCCAGTCCGCTGTCCGGATTTTTGCGAAGTCGATAGGCCGCGACAGCCGCCATGAAAAAGCAGCCGCACACCAGGCAGGCCGTCATGGTGTGGAAGAAGCGCGGGAGCATGGAGGGATTGAACACCGCCGCCATGAAATCCTGCAATTCGGCGCGCCCGGTGGTTTCGTTGAGGATGTAACCGGCCGGGGTCTGCTGCCAACTGTTGGCCACGAGAATCCAGAACGCCGAAATCGTCGCCCCCACCGCCACCATCAACACGCTGATCCACGTCACCCACTTCGGCACGCGCCCGCGCCCGAACAGGTACAGCCCCAGAAACGTGCTTTCCAGAAAAAAGGCGATCACGGCCTCGAAAGCGAGCAGCGACCCGAAGATGTCGCCAACGTACTTGGAATACTCCGCCCAGTTCGTGCCGAACTGGAACTCCATCACGATACCGGACGCCACGCCGAGCGCGAACGTCAGCGCCAACAACTTGGCGAAGAGCTTGCCGGCGTTAACCCAGTCCACCCGTCCGGTCTTCCACGCCTTCCACTCGACAAACACCAGCAGCCAGGCCAGGCCGATGGTAATGGGCGGGAAAAGAAAGTGAAAGCCGATCGTGATCGCGAACTGCAAACGTGAGAGAAACAGGGCATCATCCATGGAAGGCCGTCCTGAAAGTCAAGAGGTTGGCGTGCATTCTACCTGCTGAAAGGATTGGTTTACAATACCGCCATGCGAATCGTTCTGTTCGGCGATCTTCACCTGTACCGGCTTGCCCTGGCGCCGTGGGATCTGATCAGCAAGCGTCTGCTGGGGCAAACCAATCTCTGGTTCCACCGCAGCAGCCGATTCGATCGGTCGCTGCTGGCTCCGACCGTCGAGCGCATCGCCAAGCTGGAGCCGGACCTGGTGCTGGGCAGCGGCGATCTGACCACCACGGCCACGGCGGCCGAATTTCGCGATGCGCACGTCGCGCTGGCGCCCCTGCTGGATCGCTTGCCAACGCTGATTATCCCGGGCAACCACGATCGGTACACGTTCACCGCGGCGGCGCGCCGTCGGTTTGAGCGGTTCTTCGTCGGCCACTGCCCCACCGCCTTTCCGCATCATCAAATCCTGTCGGACGATCTGCACCTGATCGCGCTCAACGCGTCCAAGCCGAACGTGCTGCTCGACCGCGGCCGAATGGGGTCCGCACAGTTGCAGGGATTGCGCGATCTGCTGGGACGTATCGCAACGGGTGTCCGGTTGATCGTGCTATGCCATTACACACTGGGCACGCCGCCCCGCAGCAAGCCGGAGCACTGGTCGCACGTGATGACCGATGCGGAGCAGGTCACGGCGGCACTGGGCGAATCGGGGCGCGATGTGCTGTATTGCCACGGGCACGTGCACCGGCCGTGGTGCTGGCGATTATCGGAGGCGGCGAACATCATGACACTCAATGCCGGGGCGCCGTTGCACATCGGCACCGATCATCCGCAGGGACAGGGATTCTGGCAGATCGAAACCGATGGCGGCTGGAATCTGGTCCGGCACCGCATGGACCGGAACCGTCAATGGCAGGCCCGGGAGATCGCGGTCCCCACCGAGGCCGATGGCGCTGCAACGCTCACAGCGTCCGAATAAGCCGTAAACGAAAAGTTTTCTTGCCCCGCCAGCGATTCCGTGGCATATTCAAGCATCGCCGAACCCGTACAGGATCAGGCCGTAAAGGTCGATAGAAACGGTGAGTCGGCAGGCATATCCCATCAGGGCTAGGAGAACCTATGTGTGGAATCGTGGCTTACGTCGGCCCCAAGCAGGCCCAAGGCACACTTCTTGAGGGACTGAAACGACTGGAATACCGCGGGTACGATTCGGCCGGGGCCGCCGTAGCCGGACCGGAAGGCCTGAAAACCGTCCGCAGCGTGGGACGGGTCAGCGTTCTGGAAAACATGCTCAATGAGGCCGGCGGCCTGTCCGGTTCGCTGGGCATCGCCCACACGCGTTGGGCCACCCACGGTTCGCCCACCCAACTCAACGCCCACCCCCACACCGACACCGCCGAAACCATTGCCCTGGTCCACAACGGCATCATCGAAAACTACGTCGCCCTGCGCACTTACCTGGAAAAGCGCGGGCACACCTTCTACAGCGAAACCGATACCGAGGTTCTGGCCAAGCTCATCGGCGACCTGCATACCAACAACGGCAACGGACTGGACCTCGAGTCCGCCGTGCACTCGGCCCTTCAGAAAGTGACCGGGGCCTACGCCATGGCGGTCATCAGCGCCCGCGAGCCGGGCACGCTGGTCGTGGCGCGCAAGGGCTCGCCGTTGATGATCGGCTTGGGCGAGGGCAGTTACATCGCCGCGTCCGACGCCTCGGCCATCATCGCCCACACCACGCAGGTCATCGCGCTGGACGATTACCAGGTCGCCAAGCTGACGGTCATCGAAGGCAGCGCCGAGATGCGCACCACCACCATCGATAACGTTCCGGTCAATCCCAAGGTGCTCGACCTGGACATGTCGCTGGAGCAGATCGAACTGGACGGCTACGGGCATTTCATGCTCAAGGAGATCATGGAGCAGCCGCGCACGCTGACCAACGCCATGCGCGGCCGGCTCGACGAGCGCGAGGGACGCGTCGTGCTGGGCGGGTTGCGCGAGTACGCACGCGACCTGGTGCGCGCCCGACGGTTCATCCTCACCGGCCAGGGCACCGCCTGGCATGCCGGCCTGATCGGCGAATACCTGCTGGAAGACCTGGCCAAGGTTCCCTGCGAAACCGAGTACGCCAGCGAATTCCGCTACCGCAATCCCGTGATCGACGAAGGCACGGTGATGATCGCCATCAGCCAGTCCGGCGAAACGGCCGACACCCTCGCCGCCCTGCGCGAAGCCCGCGAGCGCGGCGCGCTGACGCTCGGCGTGGTCAATGCCGTCGGCTCGACCATCTCCCGCGAGACCGACGCCGGCGTCTACCTGCACGTGGGCCCGGAAATCGGCGTCGCCTCGACCAAGGCCTTCATCGGTCAGCTCGCCGTGCTCACCGAGATCGCCCTGTTCATCGGGCGGCGCAAGTTCCTTTCCCAGGATGTGGTCAGCAAATACATCGAAGAACTGACCAAGCTGCCCGATTGCATCGCCAAGGTCCTGGAGCAGAGCGATTACATCCGCGACCAGACAGCCAAGCTGGTGGAGAGAGAAAACTGGCTGTTCCTCGGACGCGGTTACAACTATCCCGTCGCCCTGGAAGGCGCGCTCAAGCTCAAGGAAATCAGTTACATCCACGCCGAGGGCATGCCGGCCGCCGAAATGAAGCACGGCCCGATCGCCCTGATCGACAAGGACATGCCGGTGGTGTTCGTCGCGCCGCGTGGAAGCCAGTACGAAAAGGTCGTGTCCAATATCGAGGAAGTGCGCGCCCGCGGCGGGCGGATTATCGCCGTCGCCGATGAGGACGACACCAACATCGACCAATACGCCGAGACGGTCTTCCGCGTCCCGCACGTTCCCGAACCGCTGCAGCCGATCATCACCACCATCCCGCTGCAACTGCTGGCATATCACGCGGCGGTGATCCGCGGACACGATGTCGACAAGCCCCGCAACCTCGCCAAGAGCGTCACGGTGGAATAACGCATCCGGTGCGATCGTGCCTTCAGCCGGGTCCGGAACGTGATTGCCGCGGCAAGCACGCTGAGCCCCGGTTCTCCCGGCTCGCATCGATCGGCTCATGCCCGTAAAATGACGGCATCCCCGATCAGGAGAGCCGATCATGATGCGTCCATTGATTCTGTTCACGTGCCTGGTGCTGCTGGGCGGTTGCTCGCCGTGGGTCAACATCCCCGCGCAACGCGGCGACCTGGCCTCGCACGATCCCAACACCTCCACGGTGCACAAGGCCGTGACGGTCGCCCTGAAACACACCCTGGAACAGTACCCCCCCGCCGGCGCGTACGCCGTGATCATGCCCGAAGGCGCGAGCACGCAAACGATGGCGAAGTTGAACGCGGCGCTGCCCGAGGGCGCCGGAGCCACGGCCGACGCTACCGGCCGCATCCCGGTCTACCGCGTGGCAAGCATCCGCATCCGCGGCTGGGACGGCCAGGTGGACATCATTCCTCCCGCCGGCCTGAGACCCAAGCGGTTGCCCAGTGTCTACCTCGATCACGATTTGTCCGGCTGGTATGTGCGGCGGACGCACCTGTGGAACATGCCCTTGGAGCGCGCGTTGCAATTGGCGCGCCCCGCGCCACGATACGAAGCGCCGCCCGTTGTCGAACCACAGCCCGAACCGATCCCCGAAGCGGACATGCACGAGCATGCCCAACCCGATGCCGGCGAACCGCAATTCATCGATGAAAATCAGCCAATCGAAATCACGCCCCAAAAGGACGGCGTGAAGTGGGAACAGTAAACGTTTTCCCGGTTCGGAAAAGACAGGTTTAGCCGCAACTCGAAAGAGAAATCCGATCAAACCCCGCCGTTCAAGCCCCGCCGTTCACGGCGGGGTTATTGTTGTTCATGAAAAAACCGGACCCCGGTCACGACGACCGGGGCCCGGTCAGATGAGCAGGCAACACGACTCCGTCCGCTGCCCGTCGGGCGTTTAGTCATACAGCGGCGAGAGGAACTGGATCGACGTTTCGATCGTGAAATTCGACTCGACCAGGTGGCGCTCGGCAAAGAAGAAATCGAAATCGTAAGTGTTGCCGGGCTCCAGACCGATCTGCTCGGCGATCTGGTCCACGTTCACACTGCCGTACACTTCCGAGTGCACGCCGCCGAGATCCACCACCAACTGCTTGTTGATGAAGACCCACACATCGTCATCGCCGGAGAAGCTGAACACCATCGCATCCCGGCCGCTCGGATCGGTGTAGGTGAACTTGGTGTGGATTTCGTAGGTGAAGTGGTAGTTGTGTTTGTTGCCTTCGTTGCCCCAGAGCTGGCCGTCGAGAGGGAAGAACGACTTGCCGTTGTGCTTGGAGCGCTCGAAGCGGTAAACACCGTCGCCGTCGGGGTCTTCCAGCACGATCGTATGCTGGATGGACTGGTTCACGCCTTCAACGTTGCGGAACCACTGGTTGAACGAATCCTCGTCCTCCAGCATCGCCCAGACATAATTGCCGCCGTAGAAATCCGGATTGAGCACGGGTTTGCCGTCTTCGCCGAGTTCCGACAGCACCATACCGGTGCGCCAACCGAACCTCTTGATCGGAAACTGCATGTCGGGATGGCTTTGCTTGAAGTCGCGCAGGGTACCGGTCATTTCCAGTTCGGGCGCGTTGCTCTGGGCGGAAAGCGTGGCCGGCCACAGGGCGAAGGAGAACAACAGGGCCGTGATGAGTGTGTGGCGTTTCATGGAAGAACTCCTTTACAAAACCGCGCTCCATGCGGCCGTAGTTCCCTCGCCCGGTAGGATCAATCACTGACAAATTACGATTCAACAAGTCGCGCGGCCAGAAAAATGTGAAATTAGGCGAGCTGGCGAAGCAAAAGCAGCCCTGCAAAGCGCAATCTTTCTCCAACCGTTACAGACGGACCGCAATGTCATTGAAAAAATCCACCGTCGGGCAGAAGGTGTGGGAAGAGAAATGATCTTGAATTGTGGAGAAAAACGTCTCAGCGCTCGTCGAGCGTGCGACGGGGCATGGTCGAACCCACCATGCGCACCTGCTCCAAAGCGCCGCCGGTCTCCATGCCCATCAATTGCTCGGGGTCCGGCTCGACCGTCAGATCAAGCGTGGCGCGCATCAGCAGCAGACCCTCGTCGGCGAGGCGCGTGCCCAGCGTGAACAGGTACGGATCGTTCGCCTCGGTGCGCTGGCAGCGCACGCGCGGCAAGAGCGTCTGCGCCGTGCTACTCGAAGTCACATCTTCATAGAACAGATCGCCCAGGTCTTCATCGCCGTACGACGCGTTCTCCGCCCACCACATCCGCACCTCGCGCCCGTTGACCAGGCGCATCTGGATGCCCACCGTTTGCAGGGGATAGCCAGTCGATCCCGGCACCAGCAGCGTGACCGTTCCGTCATCGGGATCGTAGGCATCGTGCAGTTCGCTGCCGCGGATCATCTTGAGCACGCGGCGCAAGGTCAGGCGCGTGGCCGTCTGCGTACTGGCCGACTCGGCGGTGGTGGCGTAGGCCTGAAAACTGGCGTGAACCGACAGCGCCATGGCGGCGCTCAGCGTGGCGGCGATGACCAGCGCCAGCAGCAATTCGACCAGCGTCATGCCCGAGGCGTGCCTTCGGGATGTCCGTGCGAGGGTTCTCATGGCGACACCTCCTGCCACGTCTGCCGGTTGCCGCGCAGTTCGATCGGGCCGATGATGCCGTCCGGCAAAGGCCGGCTGGGATCGTAGCGGATCAGGATGCGGCCGTAGCCGCCGTCGGGAATCTCCGCTTCGGAGTCGCCGGCCGACGATTCAAAATACCCGATGGTGGTATTGAAGTTCGCCGGGTTTCCGCCTTCGATCAGCGGCGCCTGGCCCGGGGTCGGCTCGAACGTGGTGATGATCGCGCCGTCGATCGTGGCCTGGCCGCGCACGTCCAGCACGCCGGCGATGATCGCTCCTTCCAGATGCGTGACCTCCGAGTCGGACGTGGGATCGGTGAACGTACCCATGTCGATCGAGTGCTGCGGAGCCATGATGGTCGAACGTTCAAACAACGCTTTCTCTTCGGTGGTCAGCGAGGGCGCATCGATATCGAAGACCGTACTGCCGGTGAACTGCAACTTGTTGCGCGCATGGGTATAGGTGGTCGGCGATTCGGTGACCACCACGCCCTCGAACTGGCAACTGTCGAAGCGGATGTTATTGCCCAGCGGCTTGGTGTCCGCGACATTTTCGCCTTCCACCTCGGCGACGATGTTGCTGTAGGTGTACGAGCCGTCGGCGTTCTGCATGCCGGCGTAGTTGAAGTTCGGATCGTCGTTGTTGATCTCGGTGTCCACGAACGTCACGCCGATGAACTTGCAGTTCAGGAACAGCGCGTTGGTTCCCTTGGGGATCGAGACGTTCTCGAACACCATGTTCTCGTAAATGGGTCGCGCGTAGTAATCGTACGGATACGGCGAGTTGTACGGCACCGACTCCAGTGTCTCCGGGCCGGCGGGAGTGTGGACCGCCGGCTGCTCGGGATCGTTGGCCTGGGGGGCATCGACCTGGCTCTGGAAATCGCCCGACGCCATGGTGCGGTACTGCGTGACGTCGAAATACTCCGGCGGAAAACGCGCCAGCTCCGAATCGTCCGCCATGAACGTCGTCGCCGCTTCCAGCGGATCCGGCGCGATCGAGCCGCGGTAGTATTCCTGGTACGGTCCGTCGGCAGCGCCGGATTCCCAGTCCCACATCGTCGACTTCATGACGATGCGCCCGTGAATCTTGGCGTAGTCGTCGTAGAGATCGATCCGGCCCAGATCGTCGGCGGCATCGGTCCACTCGGTATCGTTCGGCCCTTTCACGCGCAGGTTGACCCAGTCGATCTCCGTGCCGACGGGATACTTCGCTTCGTTGAGCAGACGCCAGAGCTGCTCGTCAACCAGGTCGCCGCCGCTGGAGAACTCGCCGCTGCTGACCGCCCCATCGCCGTCCACATCGAACTCAGCGATGAACAGGTCCATCGCGTCGATGTAGCCGTCGTTGTTGCGATCCATCGCCGCGGGATCGGTGATGTTGGCCGTTTCCACATCGTTGTCGACGGCCAGGCGGTTGTCGCCGTCCATGTCGCTGGCGGCCAGCTCATCGACGAAATCTTCCAGTGCGGCGTCGAGATCGGACGTCAGGCCGTGGAAATTGTCGCGGAGCTGCACCGGATGGCCGTGCAGGTAATCGGTGAGGATGTATCGGCTGCCGACGGCGCCCTTGATGATGACATTGCGACCGATCATGACGCGGTTGCGACTGAGGATGGCGAAGCGCACCGTTTTGTCGATGCGGTATTCCATCTGCACGGCGCGCTGCATATCGCCATCGACGCCCACACAGGTGATGCGCACCCACTGTGCGGTGATGGGATTGGCCGCAGCGACCGGCTCGCCATCGGCGGTGAAATCGTTTTCGCCGCCGCCGACGTTGTACGGCTCGGCCTGGTAAATCGCCGCGTCGTAATCCTCACCGGCGACCGGGTGCGGCTCGAAGCGAAGCGTGAAAGTCGCCGCATTGTCGTTATCGCCCACGGCGATCGGACCGATCGTGATCGCCGTGATGTTACCCTCCGATTCCACGACCACCGGTTCGTCCTGGCAATGGGTCGCGCCGCCCATGTCGTCACGGATTTTCACCGCGATCTGCTGCCACAATTGCTGCGCCAGTTCGGCGTCGATCAGCCCCTTCTCGGTGGTGATGTCGGTGGTGAGCACATCGACGCGGTCTTCTGCGTAGCGCAGGCCCGTTTCCGCCGCGGCCAGCGCCAGGTACGACCGCTCCAGCGCATCGGCGCTGCGCAGATTGCCCTGACTGAGCAAGGCCATGCTGGCGGCCACGGAAGCGAACACCGCCATGAACAGCAGCGCCAGTACGAGAATCGCTCCCTGGTTTCGACGATTGAGCATCATGGGACACCTCCTGGTGAGCCGGGACGCCGGCCGCGGTTTACAGTCCTCCCGGACTGATCCACCGCAGTTGCGTAATTTCCCGGGCCTGCTCATCCGCCGGGCCTTGGTACAACACACGAACGGTGATACGCATCATTTCGCTGCCGGGGTAATACGGCCAACCCTCGGCCGACAGGTCATCGACGGGAACCGCTTCGACCATCACTTCCTGCGACCAGCTGGCCATGTTGGGAATTTCCTGGCGCAGCGCGTTGATCGGCGGACTGAGGGTGAGCCCCGAGCCGTAGTCGCCGCCGAAGTCATCCAGATCGTCGTAATACACCACGTCGAGATTGGGGTCGTCGTTGGGCGTTTCGTTGGGCTCCGGGCCGTAGTACAACCCGCCGGAGGTCGGGTCGTTGATCGGCAAGCCGAGCGTGGTCTCGCGGATTTCGTTGGCCAGGGAGAGCGCGGTCTGCAAACGGCCGGCGTAGTCGTTCTGTCGGTGCATGGCGTGCTGCGCCGAGCCGATGGCCAGCACGGCCAAGCCCACCACCGCCGTCGCCACCGCCGCCTCGATCAGGGAAAAACCACGCGAACGGCCTGCGTAGAGCGTGGAATCGACAGCGGCCGGAACTGGGTGCGGATCGGTTCGGTCGTTCATCTCACAACACCTCATAATCGTTCCACGTTCCCGTTCCGCGCGCCGGATCATTTCACCAGACTGCTCATCTTGAAGATCGGCAGGATGATCGCCATCGCGATGAACCCGACGATCGCGCCCATCAGCACAATGGCGATCGGTTCGATCATGCCCGTCACGGCCTTGATCGAATCGCGCAACTGTTTGGAGTAGAACACGGAGACTTCATCGAGCACCTCGCCGAGCTTGCCCGACTCCTCGCCGGCGGAAACCATCTGAACCACCGACTTGGGCAGCAGATTCGAGTTGCGCGCTAGGTTGTGACTGATCTTTTTGCCCTGCTTCACCGCTTCGTGCACGGAGGTCCACATGTCGCGGTAGAGCTGGTTGCCCGCGATCGAGCCGGTGATCATCAACGTGTCGAGCATGGGCACGCCGGCATTGACCAACTCGCCCATCGTCTGCACGGAACGGCTGATGTACAACGCGCGGAACATGCGCCGGAAAACGGGCGCGATGAGTTTGGCCTGGTCGAACCAGAGGCGGCCCACTTCGGTCTTGAGAAAAGCGAAGAATCCACCGCCGGTGACGACAAAACCGATCAACACCACCCACCAGTACTTGACCATGAAGGCGCTGAGCGACATGAGGAAGACGGTCGGCCAAGGCAGCACCGACTCCTTGCCGCGGAACACCATGGCGAACTTGGGCAGCACGAACGTCAGCAGGAAGATCGTGACGCCCACCGCCATCACGCAGATGACGGCCGGATAGATCATGGCGCCGACAACCATGCGGCGGGTCTCGATCTGCTGGCCGAGGTAGCCGGCGATGCGATCGAGCATGTGGGCGAACGAGCCGGACATTTCCGACGCCCGCACCATGTTCACGTAGAGCGGATTGAAATGCTTGGGGAACCGGGTCAGCGCCTCGGAGAACGCTTTGCCCGCCTCCACGTCGCGCTTGATGTCCAGAAGCATCTGTTTGAACTTGGGATTGTCGACCTGGTCGGCGATGCCCTCGATCGCAGCGCGGATGCTGATGCCGGCGCGGATCATCACGGCCAACTGCGTGGTGAAGCTGAGGATGTCCTTCTGCGAAGGTCCGGACATCTGGTTCAGCGCCGCCAGTTTCTGAAGGAACGTGTGCGCGACCGATTCAACGGGCGTGATCTGCACGACCTTCAGACCGTCGGCGCGCAACGTCGCAGCGGCCTGCATGGCATCGGACGAAGCGAGCATGCCGGTGGTCGTCTGCCCGTTGGGGTGCTGAACTTCGTATCGAAAGTGGTTCATGGCAATCCGTTCAACTCAGGGCGCGTGGCCCGGATCAGGCCGCCAGCGAACGGCGGAGTTTTTCGGGACTCGACGCCTTGGCGATGGCGTCTTCCTTGGAAATCATGCCGTTGTAATACAGGGCGCTGATGGCGTTATCGAGCGTCTGCATGCCGGCGGCGCGGTTGGTTTCAATGACGTTGGGAATCTCGAACGTGCGCTTCTCGCGGATCAGGTTGCGCACGGCGGGGTTGGCCAGGAGAATCTCCAGCGCCGGAACCATGCCCGGCTGATCGATCCGCTTGAACAACTGCTGGCTGATCACGGCTTGCAGCGTGTTGGCCAGCATGGCGCGGATTTGGTTCTGCTGGTCGGCCGGGTACATATCGACGATACGCTCGATGGTGGAGGCGGCGGTGTTGGTGTGCAGCGTACTGAGCACCAGGTGGCCGGTTTCCGCGGCGGTGATGGCGCTGGCGGTCGTCTCCAGGTCGCGCATTTCACCGACGAGAATGATGTCCGGGTCCTGGCGGAGCACATGGCGCAGACCGCTGGCGAAGCTGGGCGTATCGCCGCCGAGTTCGCGCTGCTCGATCACGCACTTGCGGCTCTGGAAGGCGTATTCGATGGGGTCTTCCAGGGTGATCACGTGACTGTGATACCGCTGATTCATTTCTTCGATCATCGCGGCCAGCGTGGTCGACTTGCCCGAACCGGTCGCTCCGGTCACCAGCACCAGACCGCGCGGCAGGTAGGTCAACTGCGAGATCACCTCCGGCAGGTTGAGCGCGGACAAGGGCGGGATGTCCATCTTGATCGAACGCAGGGCGATTCCGATCGAGCCGCGTTGCGAGTGCACATTCACACGGAAGCGCGCCAGATTGGGAACGGCGTAGGAGAAGTCGACATCGTTGACGTCGCTGAAGCGCTGGCGTTGCTCGGGCTTGGCCATGTGCTCGAACATGGCTTGCGCCTCGTCGGGCTGGATCGGCGGATAGCCGTCCAATGGCGTCATTTTGGTGTGGACGCGGATCATGGGCGCATGCCCGGAAATCAGGTGGATATCCGAGGCATCCATTTTCAAGGCCGTGATCAGGATTTCGTCGATGTCCATCATGTTTTCATTCCGTTGCGGGTTCGGGCGCGGCGGTTCGGTCAGGTATTGGCCGAGGTCACGCGCAACACCTCCTCGACGGTGGTCCGGCCATGCCGCACCTTGTCGAAGCCATCCATGCGGAGTGTTTTCATGCCGCGCTCCACGCAGAGCCGGCGGAACTCGGTGACGCCGGGCCGACGCGTAATTTCATCGCGCAGCACGTCGTCGAGTATCAACAGTTCATACAAACCGATACGGCCGCTGTAGCCGGTCTCGCGGCACTTGGAGCAGCCGGTCCCGTGGTAGACCTGCTCGGCGGTGATGCCCTGCATCGTCAGGTGTTCGGCGACTTCGTCTTCCAGTTCGAGCGGCTCCTTGCAGTTTTCGCAGATGCGCCGCGCCAGGCGCTGCGCCAGCACGCCGTTCACCGCCGCGCCAAGCAGGTAGGGTTCGATGCCGATGTTGACCAGGCGCGTGATGGAACCGGGCGCATCGTTGGTGTGCAACGTGCTGAGCACCAGGTGGCCGGTCAGGGCGGCCTGAACGGCAATGCGACCGGTCTCCTCGTCACGGATTTCGCCGAGCAGCACCACATCGGGATCCTGCCGCAACAGCGAGCGCAGCGCCGCGGCGAAACTCATGCCGATCCGATCGTGCGTCTGCACCTGGTTGATGCCGTCCAGGTGGTATTCGATGGGGTCTTCCACGGTGGAGATGTTCAGCTTGTTGCGATCCATCTGCCCCAGCGACGCATAGAGCGTGGTCGATTTACCCGAGCCGGTCGGCCCGGTGACCAGCAGGATGCCGTGGGGCTGGGTGATCTGGTGCTGCCAGATCGTCAGCACGTCCTCGGGCATGCCCAACTCGTCTAGCGGCACGCGGATCGAGCGCGCATCGAGGATACGCATCACCGCCTTTTCGCCCTGCCCGGTCGGCAGGGTGCTCAGGCGCAGGTCGAGCTTGCGCCCGTGGACCACCGCGCGAATGCGCCCGTCCTGCGGCAGGCGGCGCTCGGAGATATCCAGGTTGGCCATGATTTTCAGACGCGAGACAATCGCCGCGTGCATGGTTTGGGGCGGATTCATCGCCTCGAACAACACGCCATCGATGCGGTACCGCACGCGCAACCGCTTTTCCTGCGGCTCGAGGTGAATGTCCGAAGCGCCCTGGCGCACCGCGTCGTAGATCAGGTAGTTGACGAATCGGATGACCGGGCTTTCCCCGGCCTGCTTCTCCAGATCGAGATCGAGCTTGTCATCATCGTGAGCGACCACCTCGACGTCGTCTTCCTGGATGTCCTTGATGATGTCGTCCACCACGACATCGGACTCGTCGGACTCCGAGCGGGCTTCCAGGGCGGCGGTGATGTCGAAAGCGGTGACCAGCACCACCTTGATGGGCCGACGCACCCGCGCGCGCACTTCATCGAGAAGGAACAGGTGATGCGGATTGGTCACGCCGACGACCAGCCGATGGCCGAACCGGCGCAACGGGAGCACCCCGTGATGCTGGCAGTAATCGGTGCCCAGCCGATGGACCATCACCTCATCGATCCCCTCGGGCTGCACGCGCTCGAAGGGCAGGCCGGCCTGCTCGGCCACGGCCTCCTGAAGCGCCGCCTCATCCACACCCATCGACAGCAGCACATCGACCAGTCGCTTGCCCGGCGTCTGCTTGAGCACACCGCGCGCCTGCGTGAGCTGCGCGGTGCTGATCAGACCGGCCTCGCAAAGCTTCTGGCCGATGTCGGCGGCGGGCTGCGAGGGCGCCTCGGGGCGCCACAGGTCGCTGAGCGCCGCGGCGTCATCGTCGGTCGGATCGGGAATCAGCACTTCCGTGCCGGCTCCGTCATCGTATTGTGCATCGCGCTCAGTCATTGGCTTTGGACACGGGGTTCAGGGTCAGCTTGTACGTATTGCCTTGGGCGGTGAGCATCACCGACAGCGTTTCAATCGCCGCCACGCGGAAGTTGCCCAACCGGTCGCCCTCCCGGACCACCTTGCCGGACACCACCGCCATGGGCGTGCGGCCGTTCATCACGGTCTGCAGAACATAAGACTCCGCTTCCTGGCGCAGCTTGCGCATCTGCTGATCGCGCTGGTACTGCTGCTGCGATACCTGCTGGATCGCCGCGTCGTTCTCCTTGAACTCGGGGCGGCGCATCGTGAACGGATTCTTTTTCAATTGATCGACACGGACCTGCTTGTCCGTCGGATCGTTGGCGAACCGGGCGATCACGGCTCCGGTATCGGGCAACCGCTGTTCCGCCGGAACACGATCCTCGGATTCGGTGGATTGGCCCACCAGCGTGGCCAGGGCCTGCTTGATCTTATTTTCAGCCGATATCGCGCCGGCATCCTGCTTGATGCGGCTGGTCCCGCCCAGGCGCATCGCGTACAGCGCGCCCGCGGCAACGGCCAGCACCACCGCCATCAGAATCAGACCGGTGGGCACGCGCGAGGCCTTCGCTTCGCCGCCCCCGTTCAGGCCGAGCAGTTCCGCCGACTCGTTGAGCGAGTCATCGTGCAGTGCCGCCTCGGGCGCCGATTCGCTCAACTGCTCCTCCGGCAAATAGTTGGTCAAATCACTCATCTGGATTCATGCCTTTGGCCCGCCTTGGCCGGTCTGAGGTTCAAAGAAAATGCTGAGTGTGAAGCGGGCCTCCATGTGACCCTCCTCGTCGGTCAGCTTGTTCAGCTCCATCTGGTGGATGCGCGTGATGCGCGGTAGTTTTTCCAGGTCGAGCAGGAAACTGTAAAAACCGTCGAAGTTGCCGTTCATCTCCATCGCGATCGGCAGTTCCAGGCAACCGGCGCATTGCTCCGGCTCCTCGGTGCGGACGCTGCGCGAGTTCAAGCCGCGCCGCGTCGCCAGTTGCCAGACTTCCCGGAGAATCACTTCCACTTCCTTGGCTTCGGGCAATCGGTCCTCGAACAGGGCGATCGCCTGGGAGAGCTTGTCGATCTCGTCGCCGAGATTCTCGATGTGGCGCGCCAGTTCCAACTTCTTCAGGCGGTTCTCCTTGGCCTTGCACTCGGCGATCACGGCCTTCTTGGTTTCATTCATCGGCTTGAAGGCGAAGAAGTACGCGCAGATCGGCAAGCCGATCAACACCATGAAGAAAATCAATTCGCGTAGTCCAAATCGCATGACGGCGACTCCGGTGGGTTATTCGTTCTCAGTCACGGCCGGCACTTCCGCCACCGGCTCGTTCGACAGGTCGCCCAGACTCCCGATCATCGTGCCGAACACCGACCCGCCCTGCGGGCGCGGTTTGATCAACGGGTCCAGGGCACGGACATCCGCCTCGTTGCTGAGGACCGCACGCACCTTGAAGCGGCGCATCGAGACCTCTTCCATGTTCTTCTTCTCGGAAAACAGCAGATCGACCTCGCTGAACAACGGCGAACGCGCCAGCTCGGCCATGAAGGCGGCCACCTGCATGTCGGTGGGCGCAATGCCGACGATGGTCAGCATCACGCGGTAGCGCGGCACCGGCGGCGGAGCCGGTTCGTCCGATCCCTTCTTTTTCTTCTTGTTCGCCATGGCCGACTTCTTCGGGTCCGCCTTGGCTTTGGCCATGGCCAGTTTTTTGCTGGTCAAATCCAGTTCAAGCAGACTCAGCGAATCGGGCATACGGTTGATCAGGTCGGCCAGGAGGTTGCTGCGGGGGACCGGCTCGACCAGCGTGGCACTGACCTGCGCCTTGCGCAACAGCGAACGCTTTTGCTTGCGCAGCTCTTCAAGCTGGGCCAGACGTTCGGCGGCCTCGGTGTATTTCTGATTGATCTGACGCTGCCGTTCAAAGGCTTCGTTGCTGTCGGCACGCGTGACCAGATACGCTCCGACCACCGTAAGCAACACCACCCCGAACAGCGACAGGCAGATCAGGTTCGTGCGCAGCTCGACACGCCGTTCGACGTAATCTTCCGGAAGAAAACTGTTGGGCGATGCGTTCATGATCCGTTCCGTTTCCTTATCGGTTTACAGGTCGGCCGGGAGCAAGCACAGCCCCAGCGGGCACGCCCAGCTCGCCTGGCGTTGACGCAGATCCAGCCCCACCGGTGGATGGGCGTCGGGCAATCGGCCCAGTTGCGCCAGCGGATCGCCGAGATCGGCCGGCAACTGCAATGCCGACGCCACCCGGCGACAGGCATCGTGATCTTCCGAACCACCGCCCAGAAAGACCAGCTTCTCGATCGGACGCTCCGGATACAGCGCGTGGTGATAGCCCAGGCACAACTGCAACTCATCGATCAGGCAATCGGACATCTCGTGATTCGCCGGTTCCGCGACCGTTTCGGTTTCGGTTTCGGCCGCCGGAGGCAGGGCCGTCAGCAACGGGGAAGACGAATGCGAACGGGACTGCCCGCCAGAGACTTCCAACTCCCCCACCTGCTCCTGCCATTGGTCGATCGCGACCACCTCCTGCAACGGCTCGTCCGCTTCCGGCGCCCCCTCGGCGGCTGCGGTTTGCGTACCGGCCAACTGGTCGGCCGTCACGTGGATCATCTTGGCGAAGGCCACGTCCTTGCCGTGCAGAACCATCGTTTTGGTCATCGAAGCGCCGATGTCCACGAAGAGCGTGGAGCGTTGGGCATCGTCCTTGCGGCGGAACATGTGCGCGAAGGCCACGGCGATGGCCTGCGGCTGGCCGTGCACGCCCACCGCGTTCAGGCGCGAGCGAGCCGCTAACTTGATCTGATCCATCACGACATTGCGGCCGGTCGCCATGCAGATCACCTCGCGCAGCGCCGCGCCGTCGGTGAACACCTGCCCGACTTCGATCGTGCGGACGACCAGGCGCGCGGGGTCCACACCCAACCGCTTGTGCAACTCAGCGTAAACGGGATCCTGCCCGACGACTTCGTCGCCCTTGTTGGCCACGCGCAGGTGTTGCACGTGCATGCGGGCCGGCGGTATCGCCAGCACCACCCGTCGGCCGCGGAATCCGCCGGCGCGCAGCAATTCGTTCAGCGTCTGGCTGATGAACCGGTCGCGCCGGGCGGGGTCGTCGTCGAGTTCTTCGGGGATGACCGCGGAGGCCGCCGCGGCGAGGCGCGGTGGATTCTCCGTGGTGACTTGAACCAGTCGCAGAAAGCGGGCCCCCACGTCCAGCCCGATCGGCGACAACTCCATTTTAGACCAACGCCAGGCTTTCACCTTGACCTCCGCATCACAGTGTTTCGGCGCGGGCCGGCGTCAAGGGCGGGGCGGCAGGCCCGGAGCCGTCGTCCGGGGCAGCGCGACCTTCCACGAGGGAATCGTTCGCTTTGCGTCCCCGCCTCGCGACGGGTTTGCCCTGATTGCCGATTCGATACAATCCAACTTACGATTCAGGCCTCACGCAGGCAAAACTTTTTCACACCGTTTCCCCCCAAGCGCATTGACGGCACAA
The DNA here is from genome assembly GCA_028282685.1 of Phycisphaeraceae bacterium. Lineage (GTDB taxonomy): Bacteria > Planctomycetota > Phycisphaerae > Phycisphaerales > Zrk34 > JANQHK01. Next base: position 5,066 of record JANQHK010000124.1, on the reverse strand, counting down.
ACACAGTCGTCTCACTCCATCGCCCGGCGCACGGGATTCAAACGGCACGATCCGCAAAACCGTTACAAACCCACTCACATCCGCCTTCATTAGCTCAAAACCGGCTTGCCGCGCGGCTTCGGCGCACAGACCAAAAACAGCGGTCCGCTCTTTGTATTTCGGCATGACAGACGCCATGCTGAACCATCATTCAATCAACTCCAGCCGTTATCGGTTCCGGCCGGCCTGGCTGTATCTGGCTGCGGTGGCCTACGGATCGCTGCTGCCGTTCCAGTTCGCTGCGCCAGGTTCCGATATCCATGGGCTGAGCCGAATCGTCCACCTTCTCACGGTCCCGCGCTGGATGCCCGGCCCCATCGATGACCTCGTCCTCAACGCCCTGCTCTACGCTCCGTTCGGATGGATCACCGTCACCGCGGCGATGCAAAGGTGCCGTTCGGTCGGCTGGACCATCGTCCGATCCATCGGGATCGTGGCGGCGACATCCTGGACCGTCGAATGCCTGCAACACCTGATGCCCATGCGTTTCGCATCACTGACCGACTGGCTGCTCAACGCCGGCGGCGCGGGAATCGGCGCTCTTGCCGCACTGATCCTGCGTCCCCTGCTCGGCCGAATCGGTCGCGGGTTGATCCGCAGCGCCGGTCGCGTGCGTATCTCCGCGCAACATACCGGGCCGATTGCGGTGATTGGATTGCTGTTGATGGTGATGTGGTTGGGGTTCGACGCCCTGCCCCAATCGCAACGGCTGATTACCCCGTCACTGGATCGCGTGAACCTGATGCCGGGCCTGCCGCACTTTCAGATGTCCTACGATGCCGCCGCCCGGTCGATGGCCACGCAGGCCGGGAGTTTCGCCCTGATCGCCCTGATGCTTTCACTGGCCATGGGTAAAGGTCGGCCATCCCTGCGGACGGGCCTGGTGATCGCGGGCGTGATGGGGATCGCGCTGGCCGCCGAAGCAATGAAACTATTGGATGCCGGTCGGTATCCCGATGTGACCGATCCCCTGCTCGCCGCCCTGACCGCCGCGTTCGTGGGCGCAATCCTGCGACGGCTCACCCCGTCCCGCCCCCGTCCCGAACCAACCCCCACCCCGCTGCCCGGCGTGATGCTGCAACCGGCCAACTGACCCTATCAGGTATCGATATTGGAGCAATACTCAGCGGGAAGCACTAACTAGAGCGAAGGCAACAATAGTCAAATCGCACGTAATTTCTGCAAAGCGTGTCGGAGTTCAATCCATAATGCCTATTCATCTTGGATGATCTTCCATTGTGACACTAACGATCTTAGCAACTCTATATTTGATTTTGCATAGTCACAATCTGCAACATACTGATCACCTTGCATATACATTTCTACGCGTTCTTGGCGTTCGTCTTTTAAGTCAGTTGGAACCAATCCTTTTGCAAGATTTGCCATTCTAACCGCTTGGTCGAAATCGCCAGTTGCGGCTCTTGCGGACGCGAGAACACTGATCTCTTTCCAGCTCTTCCACTTTGTGCACTCACATGCACGTAAGGCATATTCGACGGCCAACGTGGGATTTCTGACAGTTGGATCAGGACAGCAACATAAAATGAAAGCTGCCTTATGCGACCAGAACGCGACACGGGGATAACGCTCAGCCAATTCCATGTAGTCTTGCAAAGCTATGGAGTGGTTCTTGCAATACTCCGAAATCAATCCTCTCCATACATGTAAAGGGGGAGATTGTTTATTATGTGCAACTGATATTGCATCCGAAAAATCAGAGGCCGCTTTGCATAGATCATCTAGACAGAAATAAGTTGTACCGCGAAGCCGCAATACATTGGCACTCTTTGAATTGCATTTTTCATCTGCGATAGACAAATCACTAATTGCACCTGTATAGTCTCCAAGCCATAGTTTGGCGGCGCCTAACCAACAGTGATATACACCTTTCGCGTCTCCAGATATAAATCGGGCGCATTTCAGTAGTTTTGTGGCTTTCGCATACATGCGTTTTGAAAAGTAAACCCTACATTTTCTTAGCACGTATGGCTCAATTATCAAATTGAGCGCCTGATACACCATTGGGTCTTTCCTCTGATTGTGCTCTTGCCACAGCTATTCTGCTAAAGCATACCAGCTTCATAAGTCACGTTAAGCCGCAGGATTAAATCTATCAGGAGGCATTACTGGGGGCAAATCGGGCTTGGGAAGAGGCCTTCCTGGAGGACCGGGATCGGAATCAGGGTCTGGATCAGGATTCCAAGGATACCATGGCGTTTGATCAGGATCATGCGGATCAAAACCGGGATCCGGATTTCTCCAGCTATCGTCGTCATCATAATCTGGATCAAATGGTATCGGGTCATCTGGTCCCTCAAGGTCTCCGGGGTCTGGGCCAACCGTTCCAGGATTTGGAGGCAAGGTTAAAGCAGGCCCGACTTCAGCAGCACCTCCTGCAGCTAAATATATCAGACCACCATACACAACTACTTTGACCGATTGGGCATATGCCTCACTCAACTCTCCACTGCCATCCGCTACTGTGAGATGACGTAATTGCTCGTTTATAATTCGAACCATTCTTTGTACTTTTTCTTTTCCACACATTGTTATACAACCCTCACCGTGCCCTTCTCGATAATGAGCTCTGGGAGCCAAGCCAGTCCATGTCCAAAATCCACCATTATCAATCATTCTATATACTTGAATACATACTTTTGTCTTTCCGTCGTTTTCTGTCGAATATTTTACATCCATGCTCCAATGGTTATACAGGCCAAAGGGATCAACGCCACCATGCAGAATGTGGTATCCAACATAGGTATTCAGGCCGTCAACGTATTGCATAGCTGCTGTGTCGCGGGGCAGGAAGCCTCCACCGATTGATGGACCTGCTGTGCCCATACGGCTGGTTGCCATCAAAGCCGTACCATATGGATCACGTTGCATGAACCGGCCCAGCCGGGTGTGATACATGGCCTGTACGGAGGATGTGACAATAGCAAGTAGCACCAAAGCGGCAACGACGGATAGAGTTCCGCACTTCATAGGTAGCTCCACAAGGATTGATGCGTCAGATTTTGTTTGGTTGATAGCTTAGCCACCGTTAATGCGATGGTTGAACGATGACGGCTTTGACGAGACTGCCCCACGGTATCCTCCGGCGAGAATAGTCAACTGCGATTCTCGGTACAGGGGGCAAATTGTCAAGGTTAAATTTTGGTTACTCCCTCAATAATGTCTCTGGTGGGAAAGTGAAATATCAGGACTGGCCCGGATTTACAACTACCATCCCCCGCTTGAACTTAACCACCCAACGTATCGGTTTCCCCGCCCGCGCCCAGACGATCCAACCGACCGGCCATCAGGTCCGCCACGGGGCGGGTCAGTTCAAACTTCTCGATGAGAATCTTGCTGACGGCCGTGATCGGTACGGCCAGGAACATGCCCACCACGCCCCAGATCGTGCCCCAGAAGATCAACGCCAGAAGCACCGTGATCGGGTGCAGGTCCATCGACCGGCCCATCATGCGCGGTTCGAGGACGTTGCCCAGGGTGAACTGCACCACGCCCAACAAACCAATGATCAGCAGCGCATGCCACCACTGGAACTCCGGATTCAATAAGACCATGGGCAGAGGCAGCAGCGTGCCGATGATCGACCCGATGCTCGGGATGAAGTTGAGCAGGAAGGCGAGCAATCCGAACACCAGCGCCAAGTCGACGCCGAACATCCACAGGATCAGCCCGGTCAACACACCCGTGGCCAGCGAGACCATGAACTTGGTGACCAGGTAGGTGCGGATCTGTTTCTGAACATCGCCCCAGATGCCGCGTTGCAGGTTTAATTTGCGCGAGCCGCCCATCAGCAGGAACAGCATGAAGATAAGCACCAGCACGCCGTTACTCAGAAGATCGAGAATCGCGCTGGCGGTGGTCGTGAGCAATTCACGCACGCGTTGGACCGGCAGCATCAGCGTGGACGTGGCGTCGCGGTCGACTTGACCAACCACGTCTGCCGTAGAGGCGTCGTCCGTTTGCGGCGAATCCGTGAGGTCGTTCTCGGCGCCAATCGGCTCAATGGGCTCCGCTTCACCCTCGGCCGGCGCTTCGGAGATGTCGTCCGGCGTGGCCGGTGTTGCGTCTCCGGGCGATGACTCCGGGAGATCGCCCTCCAATCCTTGCAGCCATTGCGCCGCTTCTTCGGGGAACATCGGTTGGGCCCACTGGGCGGTCTGTGTGATCAAGTCCCTCAGGCGGTCCTGGTAGAGTTTCTGGTTTTCCTGGAGTTGGCCGACGGACGTGGCGACCAGCAAACCCAGCAAACCCAGTGCCGCCAGACTCACCAGGAACGCTGCCAGCAATGCCAGAACGCGCGGCAACTTCAGCCGATGTTGCAACAGGGAGACCAGCGGCGCGATGGCATAAGCGAAGAACACCGCCAGAACGAACGGAAGCAGCACGCCGCTCAACCAGTGCAGCGCCGCACCGATCGCCACGGTCGCCAAGATCACCAAGCAGACCGTCCGCACCCGATGGTGGGCCTGCACCGATTCGGAGCTTGATTCGCCTTCCTTCACGCCCCCAAAGTAAACGACCCCCGCCGCCCCGGCAACCGCCGCGAAAAGCCCGGCTGAAACCGCGGTAGACGCAGCATCGCACCCGACTCTTCAAACCCGCCCCGCTTTGCGTTAAAATGCCCGGATCAAGGGCTCAAGCTCGGTACCCGTAGCTCGCAGCCCTTTCCGGAGAGGTGTCCGAGTGGCTGAAGGAACGCGACTGGAAATCGCGTGTACTCGTTTAGAGTACCGTGGGTTCGAATCCCACCCTCTCCGCTTTGATTGGAACGACAACGAGTTCCGGCGAAATCGCCCCGGCAACGCTCACTGTAGAGTGGCGCGCGAAATGGGACTATTTTGCGATATATGGGACAAGTGGAACGCGCACGAAAACAAGCGTAGGGCCGCACGCTTGTTGATTCCCGCCCTGGCCTGGTGCGGCGTATGAGCGCCCAGCGCACCGGCAGGATCGAGGAACTGACCCCGTCCGAGGCGCACAACCTGATTGAGTTGCTAGGCGCGCTGATA
>JANQHK010000021.1 GCA_028282685.1 Phycisphaeraceae bacterium | reverse complement strand
GACCGCTTCCTCACGGGCGCGGCTCGTACAAGCCCGGCATTAATGACGCAAGATGCTCTAACGTGATTCGCTCCTGGCCGAGCGCCGCGTGGAGGGGATTGAGCGTGGCGCTGGTCAAATCGCTGGTAAGGCAGTTGCGCTACAGGCGGGAGGACGACCGGAACATCGTCGAGACGGCGATCGACCGCGAAAAACGGACTGCTTCCTGAAGCTCGCCGGCAATCCGTCATCCGCAATCCGATATCTCGTATACTTCACCGCGCATGCATGTGGTGATTTTCATTGCGGTCTGTCTGCTCTGGGGGAACAGTTTTCTGTTGATGAAGTATGCCGAGCCGGTGTTTGGGGCGATGGGCGTGGGAGCGATGCGGCAGTGGGCGGGAGCGGCGACGCTGGCGGTGATCTGGCTGGCGCAGGGTCGGCGTTGGCCGGTGCGGCGGGCCGATCTGCCGGCCGTGGCGCTGCTGGCGGTGCTGGGTTACGCCCTGCCCTTTGCGATGCAGCCGCATGTCATCGGGCGCGTGGAGGAATCGGCGGGGCACGGCGGAGCGTTCGGCGGCATGATGGTCGGCTTCGTGCCCCTGTTGACCATTCTCGTCTCCATTCCCCTGCTGCGCATCTACCCCATGCGCCGGCAACTGATCGGCGTGGTCGGCGGGTTGGTGTGTCTGGTGCTGCTGTTCGGTGCGGAACTGGACCTGGGCGTGCCGATCGGTCTGCTGCTGCTGGGGGTGCTTTCTCCGCTGGGCTACGCGACGACCAACACGCTGATCAAACGTCGTTTCTCTGATGCGGATCCAACCGGCCTGGCCATGACGGCCATGGCGTTCGGTGCGGCCTACTTAACTGCCCCTGCATTGCTTGATCTGCCGCAGCAAATCGATAAGTCCTTCTGGATCGCGCTGGCGGCGGTGGGTGTGCTGGGCGTGGCATGCACCGGCCTGGCGATGGCGATCTTCTACCGGCTGATCCAGCGGCGCGGCCCGCTCTACGCCGGGATGGTCACCTACGTCGTGCCCTGCCTGGCGCTGGCGGTCGGCTGGCTCGACGACGAGCAGATCAAAGAACAACAGGTACTGGCGATGGCCGGGGTGCTGGTGATGGTGGCGCTGGTGCAGAGCCGAGCCGGCGAACTCAGAACGAAAGTCTGATTTCGCGGAATTTTACACGCGGCGTAATTTACCGCCAAGTGAAAAGGTTGACAAAGCACGGAAAAAGGTTGACAATTCAGTATCGAAAAGTTGACAATGTTACCGGGTGATAGGAGTGATAATGACTTCTGTGCGAAAAAGAGGTGAACAGATTCGCCGCTTTATTTTGGCTAATGTCGAATCGCACCCAGACAGCATCACGAATCATACCGCAAAGAAATTCGGAGTATCTAGGCAAGCGGTGAATAAACACCTAGCCCGCTTGGTGGACGAAAAGGCGTTGTCGAGGGAGGGTACGACCCGCAATCGGCGGTATGCCCTAGTTCCTTTAATCGAGTGGTCCGCTTCATACAAGCTACCGGAAACTCGCGAGGAGCATACGGTTTGGCGAGATCACATTCAGCCCCGATTGTCGCCTTTGCCCGACAACGCCATGGGGATATGGTCACACGGATTCACGGAAATGTTTAATAACGCTATAGATCACTCAAACGGAAAAATGGTATCTGTCAAAATTAAGCGTACCGCGGTATCAACATCAATGTTGTTGGTTGATGATGGCATTGGAATATTCAAGAAAATTATGTTGGAGTTTGGGTTGGACGACGAGAGACATGCTGTACTGGAGTTGTCTAAAGGAAAGCTCACAACGGATCCTAAAAAACATACCGGTGAAGGGATTTTCTTTACTTCCAGGATGTTTGATAATTTTGCCATACTTTCTGGTGATACTTACTTCAGCCATGAATTTGGGGAGCGCGAGGATTGGCTCATGGAAACGGAAACACATAAACCCGCTACCGCCGTTCATATGAAATTAAACAACCACACCTCGAGAACGGTAGAGAAGGTATATTCTAAATTCGCAGCATCAGACGATGATTTTTCGTTTTCCAGAACTGTGGTCCCGGTAAGAATGGCCAAATTTGGCGATGAATTCCTCGTATCAAGATCGCAAGCGAAAAGAATGCTGGCCAGAGTCCATCGATTTTCAGTTGTTGTTTTTGATTTCAGGGGAGTAAGGGAAATTGGACAGGCATTTGCCGACGAAGTGTTTCGTGTGTTTGCCAATAATCATCCAGAAATTCAGTTGGAATGGATTTACGCCAATTCCGCGGTGAAGCGCATGATACTCCGGGCAATCTCGCTCAAAGACGATGCGATGGGCCAACAAAAACTATTTGATGATTAATCCGCCTTGCTGGTTCATTGACTGCGCCCCATTTGCGCTCAGCGCATATTTGCCGATGCGGCGTAATCGCATAGCGCGGTACACCGCGTTGCTGAATAACAGACAACAGGCAACTGGCAACTTGTTACCCGTGCACGGCTTTTCCGAGCGCGCCGAGCGCCGCTTCACGGATCGCTTCGCACTGGGTGGGATGCGGCTGCACCGTTGCCGCCAGGTCTTCCAGCGTGGCGCCCAGGCGCATGGCCGTCGCCAGTCCGCCGATCATCTCGGTGACGTTGTGGCCGATCAGGTGCGCGCCGAGCAGGATGTGTGTTTGCGCATCGGCGATGAGTTTGACCCGGCCGACGTTATGGCCCAGCGCCACCGCCATGCCGTGCCCGGTGAACTGGAAACGACCGATCCGGTATTCGCTGCCCTGCGATTGCAGATGTTGCTCGGTGACGCCGATCGAGGCGATTTGCGGCGAACCATAGGTGCACGCGGGAATGGCCGTGTAATCAATTCGGTCGGGCGTCTGGCCGGCGAGCCGCTCGACGCAGACCTGCGCTTCAGCGCTGGCCACGTGCGCCAGGTACGGCGGGCCGATCACATCGCCCACGGCATACACGCCCGGCTGCGAGGTCTGGTACGTCGGACACCGGGCATCGCGATCGGTCATCAGATGCCCGTCCTCATCGAGATCGATGTCGAGTTCGTCTGCAAATAAACCGCCCGTGTTGGCGCGCACCCCGATGGCGATCAACGCCAACTGGGCTTGCAGTGTCTGTGCTTCGCCGCCGGGGGCGGGCTCGATCCGTGCCGTGACTTGGTCGTCGTCCGCCTCAAGCGAAGTCAGTTTGTGCGCGGTCAGTGTTTTGATTTTTCGCCGCCGAAACAATTTGGTCAGCGTGTCCGAGATATCGGCATCTTCGTTGGGGACGATGCGATCGAGCAGTTCGACGATGGTGACCTGCGCCCCGAACGAGGCGAACAGCGAGGCGAACTCAACGCCGATCGCCCCGGAGCCGATCACGATCAGAGACTTCGGCGGTTCCTCGACATCCAGCACATCGCGCGCCCCGAGGATACGCCGACCG
>JANQHK010000146.1 GCA_028282685.1 Phycisphaeraceae bacterium | reverse complement strand
TCCTCACGGGCGCGGCTCGTACAAGCCCGGCATGAATGACGCAAGATGCTCTAGGTTTTCAGTGCCGTATCGGAATCCGGATAGAGGGGGAACAACTCCACGAGGCGGGTTTTTTTCAAGACATCTTCAACGCTGGGGTTGGCTCCGGCCATGCGCAGTGTGCCGCCGTAGTCCTGCACCTCGTTGCGAAACTGGACCAGCTCTCCCAGCGCCGCCGAGGCGATGAAGGACAATTGGGTCAGATCGAGGACGATCCGTCCGGAGCGTTTTTGGGTGATCTGATGCAGGGCCTTGAGAATCTGGTTGTCGGTGATGTTGGACGCGTCGCCGCGGAAACGGGCGATGGCCCCGTCGCGCCGGGTGTCGATATGGATTTCCAGTCTCTGCATGGCGAACGCTCCATGGGGGCGCCGGCTCAGTGGAATCCCCGTTGCTTGATCATCGTGACCGATTGCCCATCGGCCGAGAACGCGACTTCGGTCATGAACGCGCGCATGAGCATGATGCCTCGTCCCGAGGGCCGCTCCAGATTTTCATCCAACGTGGGATCGGGCACCTGGTTGGGTGTAAACCCGCCGCCCTGGTCGGTCACGGTGATCTCCAGCCGCTCGTTATCAACACGGTAGGTCAGCTCGACCCGTTTGTCCTGCTGGAAGCGGTTGCCGTGCTTGATGGCGTTGGTCAGGGCTTCTTCGAGAGACAGGCGGATGGCGAAGCACTCGGACTCGTCGAAGCCGTGATCCGCGGCGGCGGCGAGGACGGTCTCCTCCGCCCGCGCGATCTCCTGCAGGCGGCTTTCCAGCACTAGTCGGTCCTCAGCGGGCACGGGCGCCATGTCCCCTTCCTTCACCTTCCCGGGGCGGGGTTATTTGAACTTGGCGCGGGCCTGCTCGACGGTCTCGTGAATCTGGAACAGCTTATCCAGTTTGGTGATGGAGAAGACCTCGAAAATCTGCCCGCTGATGTTAGCCAGTTTGAGTTGGCCGTCCTTGGCACGCACGCGGTTGTTGATCGTGATCAGCATGCCCAGGGCCGCCGACGAAAGGTGATCGACGTTTTCGAAGTTGATCAACAGTTTGGGCACGGCGGCGCGGTTGATCAGTTCCTGGACCTCGTCGCCGATCTGTTGAATCGAACCCTCATCGAGGATGCTGCGATCGAGAAAATCCACGATGGTCACTTCATCTTGCTGCTGAACCATCAAACGTGAGGAGTTGCTCATGGGTTTGTCGCTCCGCTAGCGGTTCTTCCGCAGTGTCAGATTACGGCATCACCGAGTTTCGGGCAAGCCGAAGAGGAAAAAAACCCCGCCAAGCAGCGGGGTCTGAAGGGATTATTCCGTTGGGGCAAACCGAACTCAGGGCATCGGCTCGTTGGTCAGGTTGTATGTGCCGGCGCCTTGCTCCAGCCCCGGGAACAGTTGTTGCTCGTGCTCGGACTGGATGATGATGGTCGGCTTGATCAGCACCAGCAGGGTGCGCTCATCCATGACCGTGGCGCGGTTGGTGAACAGGCGGTTGATGACGGGGATCTTGGAAAGCACGGGGACGCCGGCTTCCTTCTCGATCTCCTGACGCAAACGCTGGCCTCCGAGCATCAGTGTTCCCTTGTCGGGGACACTGACGGTGGTGCGGATGGTGGTCAACTGCAGTTCGGGCTGCTGAATCGCACCGCTGCCTTCCACTGGAGTTCCGCCGCCCACGTCGCCGCCGCCGATTGTAGAAATCGACTGCGTGGTGAACTCACGAATTTCAATGACCTGGGCCAGCGAAGGTCGCACCGTCATCGTGACGTAGCGGCGGTCGGCGCTGATGGTGGCTTCGACGTCGAGGACGACACCGTCCGACACCACGTCGATTTCCGGGTCGAACGCGATGGCGTCACCGGAGCCGACCGGCTCCAAGTCGGAGACGAATGCGATCTGACGGGAGACGGTCATGTAAGCACGTTGGCCGTTAAACATGGTCAGCCGCGGTGTATTGACACTGAGGGACCGGCGATCTTCCTGGGTGGCGCGGATCAGCAGGTCCACCTGCAGATCGTCAATGAGGAACTGCACGGGATTGCCGCCCGGTCCGGAGAAGAAGAAGCTGGGGAACGCAACCGGCGCCAGTGAGCCGGGGACGTCGGTTTCCTCGGCGGTGGCCATGGTGGCGGTGTTGTTGCCGATCAGCACGGGCGAAGCCAGGAACTCGTTGGTGGCGTTCCAGGCGATATCGACGTCCACGCCGACTTCCTCGAGGAAGTTCTGCGTGACGAAGAGGAACCGGCCGTCGATGGAAATCTGCAACGCCCGCTGCTCACGCAACTGGGCAAGCAGGGCGGTCAATTGGCGATGGTTGTCGTTGGTGGTGTTGACGATCAGCGTGCCGTTCAGTTCCTCCATGGAGCTGTTCAGACCGCCGGCGGCTCGCCAACCTTCCGGGTCCACGGTGTTGCGGATCAGGTCCATGATGCGGATCAGCAGTTCCGAGCGGGGCAGTTGCTCCTCTTCCTCGACACTGGAATCTTCAAAGATACTTTGTCCGCCGACGTCGTCGGTGGCGATCGAGGACAGGTCGAACTCGGGCGATTCGGTGAAATCGGGCACGCGGACGACCAGGTCGCGAATGTCGTAGGCGCGAATGACGGTCTTGGCGGAAAGAAATTCCTTGGTGGCCACGATGACCACGCCGTCGTCCAGGGTGTAACCGAGCTTGACCAGTTCACCGCCGACGTCATCGAGAATCAGCTGCATGGCCTTGGAGGCCGGAACGCTGCGCATTTGCAGGGTGACCGGCTGGTCGCGCTGGATGCCGACGTTTTCGAGTGCACGCCAGTTGGGCACGATGTCGACGCCGGTGACGTTGCGCAGGTACTCGACGACGTTCTCAAAGCGGTTGGCCTGGAAGTCGACGGGGATCGGCTGGGCCAGGCGCTCGCGGGTGCGTCGGTTGGCTTCGGTATCGGCCCCGGCGCCCTGGGTCATCTGCAGGCGCAATTGCGTGATCTGAGGCCAGTCGGGCGGATAGATCAGCACTTCCTGGTGCGGGATGGTATCCCTGCGGTTGGCGATCTGGACCTTCATGATTTCCACATCGCGTTGCCGGTGGACCTGATCGAGCTGCCGCATGAGCATCTGCTCTTCGAGCATGTCGCGCATGAACTTGGCGGGGACGTTGTTCGGATCGATGAACAGCACCTGCTCGCAGTGCTCCATGGCCTCGGCGTACTTCTGATCGCGGACCAGATCGCGCGCCCGCAGCAGCAGTTCCAGAATCTTCGCATCGCGCTCTTTCAGGGCGCGCTCGCGTTCCTCTTCCTTTTCCTGCTTGACTTTTTCCGCCTGCCTGCTGATCTGCTCCAACCGGGCGGCTTCAGCACGCCTCTGGATTTCCGCGCCCAGATTCAACGCGTTGGTGCGCATTTCGCCCAACTCGGCAGCGCCGAGGTATTGGCGGTTGGAATCGAGAATGGTGCGGGCGAGGGTGACGGCGTCTTCCGCAGCGCTGTAGTTGCCCGTTTCCAGCGTCGCCTTGGCGTTATCCATCGCCTGGTCGTAGCGGGCGATGGCGTTCTGGCGACGTAACTGAAGCGTTCGGGTCACTTCGCCCAGAACACTACGCGGCATTTCGCGTCCGGCCAGGGCGCGGGACTGTTCCAGGCCCTGTGTCGCTTCGGTGTGACCGGGCGACAGCTTCAACGCATTCTGAAAACTCTGCTCGGCCAGCTTGGACTGACCCTGGGCCAATTGGTCCTGACCCTGGGCGACCAACTGCTGAACGCGCAACTGGCGGGCCTGCTCCAGCAGATCGTCGTTCGGCGAAGGGGCCGGAGCGGGCCGGGCCGGTTCGTCCTGGACGGTGTTCTGCGGTTCGGCGTAGACGGGGGCCGGCTTGGGAGTGGGCGGTTCGAGCTTCGGTGCGGGCGTCGGATCGGATTGCGGCTTGGGTGCCGGTGCGGGGGCGTCGGCAGTTTGTACCGACGGGTTCTGCAACCGTTGCAGCGCATCCAACGCCTTGCGACGAATCGCGTCGGGGGCCAGTTCATTGGCGACCACGTTTCGGTACATCCCACGCGCCTTGACGATGTCGCCCTCCTGCTCAGCGCCGGCGCCGAGGTTGAAGAGCGTTTGGGCCTCCTTGGCGTTTGAAACTTTCTCCATCGTTGCATTGAAGCGGATACGCTGCTCGGCGTTGAGTTGGACGGGGTCGACCCGCTCCAGCTTCTGCTGGGCTTGTGCATACTGGCCCTGCTCGTAGAGCGTGATGCCTTGTTGTAGCAGGTCGGCCGCGGAGCCACCGGTGCTTTGGGCCACCACCGAGCCCAGCACAATCAGCGTCACCAGGCCAAAGCAGACGAATGACAGGAAACCTTGACGCGTCGTTTTGAACTGCATGATCGTCTCCAGAGTTGGATCAGGGGCGATCCGAGGAATCAATGCCGGTTTGTTGTGATTCAGGCGGGCGGTACAATTTCTCCTCTATCCCGGCTGATAGTCGCGTAGTGTAAGGTGGACCTTAGGGTATGGCAAGTGGGGTCGGTCAAGGAGTTTGAGGCAATTGGACGGGATTGCCGGGCGGGGTGTGGCCAAGAAAAAACCCGCCGGATGGACCGGCGGGTTGGGGTGCCACAGTCAGGCGGGCCGATCAGGCCTTGCCGTGCTTGGAAAACCACTCTCGCGAACCTTCCCATTCGGGTTTCATGCTGTCCTGGCCGGGTTGCCAGTTGGCCGGGCAGACCTCGCCGTGCTCGGCGACGAACTGGAACGCCCTGAGCACCCGCAAGGTCTCGTCGACGCTGCGGCCGACGCCCAGGTTGTTGATCGTGGCGTGCTGGACCACGCCGTCCGGATCGACGATGAACAGGCCGCGCAGCGCCACGCCGCCTTCGCACAGCACGCCGTAATCCACGCTCATGCTTTTGTGCAGGTCGCTGATCAGGGGGTATTTCAGTCCCTGGATGCCGCCGCCGTCGCGCGGCTTCTCGGTCCAGGCCAGGTGGGTGTACTTGCTGTCCACGCTGACACCGACCACATCGGCGTTGATCTGATGGAACTCCTCGATGCGATCGCTGAATGCCAGGATCTCCGTCGGGCAGACGAACGTGAAGTCCAGCGGGTAGAAAAAGACCACCAGCCATTTGCCGCGGTAGTCACTGAGGTTGATTTTCTTGAACTGGCCGTTGGTCACGGCATCCAGAGAGAAATCCGGTGCGGGTTGGCCGACGATAACCGACATGGTGTGTTCTCCATTCAGGTAGGAATCGGAATGCCCTTGGCTGACGGCCCCATGGTAGTTTCACCATGGCGCGGATTTCAACCGGTCTGGCTCATGAATTTGCCTATGGCGCCCATATGGGAAAATTATTCCCCACCGGCGCCCACGGCATTGCGGGCGCGCTGGGCGGTATCCATCTGCTCGGCGGTGGGGCTGGCGCCGCTCTGCATCATCACCATGAAGCAGTCGAACAGGTACGACGCATCGTGCGGGCCCGGCGAGGCCTCGGGGTGGTATTGCACGGCGAAGATGGGAAGTTCTCCGTGGCGGAACCCTTCCAGCGTCTGATCGTTCAGGTTGATGTGGGTGGGCTCGGCGCCGACGGCCCGTAAGGAATCAAGGTCCACCGCGAAGCCGTGGTTTTGACTGGTGATCTCGACCTTCCGCGTGGCCAGGTTCTGCACGGGCTGGTTGCCGCCGCGATGACCGAACTTCAGCTTGTAGGTCCGCGCGCCCAGCGAGAGGGCCAGCAACTGGAAACCCAGGCAGATGCCGAAGGTGGGCAGGTCGGGCTGTTGCTGGCGGATCTGCCGCAGCGTCTCGATGGTGTTGCTGACGGGTTCGGGATCGCCCGGGCCGTTGCTGACGAACAGGCCGTCCGATTTTTGTTCGAGAATCTGCTCGGCCGAGCAGTCGTGGGGTACGGTGATGACCTGGCAACCGCGGTCGGCCAGGTGACGCAGAATGTTGTTCTTGGCGCCGCAGTCGATGGCGACCACGCGCAAGGGCCGGTTCGGAGCCGGTACGTCGCCCTGAAGCGGACGCCAATCGCCGAGTTTTTCGCTCCAGGCGCTGGAATCGGTCGGGCTGACCTGACGCGCCAGGTTTCGGCCGGCCATGCCGGGTGAGTCCTGTGCGGCGGCGACCAGCGCCTCGTCATCCAGTTCCGAGCAACTGATCACGCCGCGCATGGCGCCGTCGATCCGCAACTTGCGCACCAAGCTGCGTGTGTCGATGCCTTCGATCCCGAGCACGTTCTGCTTATCCAACCACTGCTCCAGGCGCATTTCGCTGCGGTAGTTGAAAGGCAACCGCGCCAACTCCTTGACCACAAACCCCGCCGCCTGGGCTTTGGTTGATTCCAGGTCATCGAAGTTGATGCCGTAGTTGCCGATTTGCGGATACGTCATGGTGACGATCTGCCCGGAATAGGACGGATCGGTCAGGATTTCCTGGTAGCCGGTCAGGGCGGTGTTGAAAACGACTTCGCCGGGGATCGGCCGGGGTGCATCGATCCAGCCGAACGCACAGCCGGTGTAGACCGAGCCGTCTTCCAGGGCGAGTTTACAGCAGGGGGCGGCGGTGTTCATCGGTGAAGCAGTTTATCGGCCGTTATCGATTCAGGCCAGTCGTGGGTTTGTAACGGCTGTATCGCTTTCACGGTTGCGCGGGGCGCCTTGTTGAAATTCTTCCGGCCCATTTCTTGCCTGTGACCGTTTGCTGTGGCCTGATAGCCCTGCACGGGCTGGGTGATGGGAGCGCCGGTGCATCCGTTGTGCATCGGAGGAAGAGAGATCGATTCACAGATAGGGAGAGGGTAATGTCCGATCACCGTCATATGCTCTGGATCGCCTTGATCGCCTTGGTTTGCGGCGGCCCGGTCAATGCGTCGTTGGTTAAGCTGGATTTTGAGAAAGACGCCCTGGACAATCCGATTACTTCCGGTCAGGTCATCGACGACGAGTACGCCCTCTGGGGCGTCACCGTTGATGCGTACAACCGGCATCGCACGTTCGACCTGGCGATGGCCTTCGATTCGGCCAATCCCACCGGCGGCGATGGCGATCTGGCCACGCCCGGCTACCACCCGACCAACACGCTGAGCTACGGCAACATGCTGATTCTCGCCGAGCGCGATGAAGGCGGCGTGGCCGACGACGAAGGCCGCAGCTTTCCCGGCTACCTGCGATTCACGTTCGACCAGGTCTACCGCAGCGCTTCGGTGGTGCTGATCGATGCCGAAGAGCACGGCGGTACGGTGGAACTGCTGCTGGATGGCGAGGTGCAGCGCACCGTCTCAATCGACGGCGTGGGCGACAATAGCGTGCAGATGCTGCTCCTCGGTGGAACGGCGTTCGACACGTTGCAGGTCAATCCGGCCGGAAGTATCGCCGTGGCCGAGGTGGTG
>JANQHK010000003.1 GCA_028282685.1 Phycisphaeraceae bacterium | reverse complement strand
AGATCGTGGGCTGCTTATAGCCATCAATATCGCGGCGGGTACGTATGCGTAATCCCCGATCCCCGGCCCGAAGCGATCCGGCCGAATCATCGAAGAAGGCATCCCGCTCGATGACACAGTAGACTGGTTCAGCTCCAAGCTCACGCAGGCGCGGCTCGATGTCCACCTCGGCCGAAAGCGGCATTTTCGCTTCGATTTCCAGTCCCATGCAGCGAACGTATCAGAATCCGCGAAATGACGCGATATTACATAATATCCATTATAGGACTATATGTATTTTGCTTCCAGAGTTGCGATTTCGTATAAACACAGTAGAATAAGACATTCCGGTATTATTTGCGAGTTGCAATTTCAATTATCTTGAGGGTCTCGAATGCCAGCAAACGCCAAAACGAACGATTCTGACATCATCCAGCCGCTTTGTGCGGTTTTTCGGCGGTTCTTGAAATCCAAGGGTCTGAAGTTTACGGCCGAACGGGCCACGATCCTCGATGCCGTGCTCAGCAAAAATGGCGTGTTCGAGGTCGACGAACTGCTGTTCGAGATGCACCAGGCCGGCCAGCGCGTCTCCAAGGCCACCATCTACCGCACGATCAAGCACCTGATTGAGGCCGAGATCATTCAGGAGGTCCTGCTGGATTCCCGCCAGGCCCATTATCAGCTCATCTTCGGCCGGCGTCCCATGGATCACCTGGTCTGTATTGAGACAGGCAAAATCATCGAGTTCAACGATGACGCCCTGGATAAGATTCGCAGCCGCATCGCAAAAGACCACGGATTCGACGCCATCGGCCACCGGTTCCTGATCTACGGTGTCAGCAAAGATGCCGGCGATGACGTCAACGGATAACAGTTTTCGATTGACCGCTGAGCCCTGCTCCCAATAATACAACGAGTGATTGATCACCGACTGCCTGCAAAGGGTGTCTATGCACTTGTTCACCGGTCGTTTATATGTATGGTCTGTTTGCGGTTGCGTTGCGGCATGTCTTGCAGCTTCTGTCAGTGCGGAGCACCCGCAGCAGAAAAAACGCGTGCATGACATACAGATATCGGACTACTTTTCGATTCGGGCCCTGACGGCAATCGCTTTGTCACCGGATGGGCAGCGGATCGCGTATGTCCAGCGGTCCTGGGATACCGACGAACGTGTACGAAAGCATCGGCTTTGCCTGGGGCGCATCACCGGGACATCATCCGGCGTGCCGCGGTTGGATACCGTCCGGCATGTTGAACTGTCCGGTTCCGTTTCTCAAATGAAGTGGAATCCCGACAGCCGCTCCATCTATTTTCTCCACAAGCAGCAGGTCTGGCGCGTCTCCATGCAGGATGGGGCAATTGATCCGGTAAGGATTTCACATGCGCAGACGGCCGTGAAGTCCTTTGACGTTGCTGTCGACGATGCGGGTATTATCCATCTGTATTACGTATGCCATGAGGGCAATGGCCCCGGTTCACAATCGCGCATTTATCACGATGTCTTGAATAGCGATGTGGATGCGACTTCGTTCGTCATCGATTCGGTGGCGCGGGAACTGGCCGTATCACCAAGTCGGCGGTATATCGCGATCATCACGACTCCGGACGAGACGCTGTTCAGCCACGAAGGTTGGTCCGAACTGCATCTGTACGAGACGGCCGCGGGAACCACCCACTGCATCACTCCGCCCGGCTGGCGGGATGGACATCGCTCGCCATACGGTTGGTTGACCAACCTGAACTGGCTGGGGGACGGCGAAGCGTTGGCCTTCGCTGTCGGTTACGACGGTTATCCGCCTCTCTTCTACTCCGCCGAAATCAAGGATGGACAGACCACGCTGGCGAAACTGAATCGCCCCGCCACGTTGTCTCCGCGAGACTCTTCGCTGCATAGCCGGGCCGGCAGCCGCGATCTCTACTTTCTGGCGCAGGAGAAAGGTTATCAACGGTTGTACTGCGTGCCTGGAGTTCGGGGCGGTCAATCGGGTCCGTTGCGGACCATCACGCCGGGGAATGTGGTGATTGGAAGCTACAGCGTTGCGGCGGACGGTGCCGCAGCCGTGGTTCAAAGCTCCCCCACCCGGCCGAATGACATCTACTTGTATCGATCGGATCGCAAGCCGGCGCGTTTGACGAACATCAATCCGCAGATCGATTCATGGAAAGTGCCCCAGATGTCTTTGGTGCAATGGAAAGGAGCAGATGGCAAGACGATCGAGGGCGTACTGGAACTGCCGCCCGACTACCGGGGCGACACCCCCCTGCCCATGATCGTGTATCTGCATGGCGGGCCGACGTCTTCAAACCTGATGCGCATGCGATTCTTTCGGGGGCGCGTCCTGCTTGCTGCACAGGGATATGCGGTGTTCTGTCCGAATTACCGGGGCTCGACAGGATACGGCGACCGGTTCATTGAGGAGCTGATCGGCAACAACAACGGCATCGAAGTCAAAGACGTCCTGTCGGGAATCGAGACGATGGTCGATCGCGGCATTGCGGATCCGAACAAGATCGGCGTGAAGGGCTGGAGCTACGGCGGATACCTGACCAACTGCTTGATTACGCACAGCGATCGCTTCAAAGCGGCGATCACCGGGGCGAGCATCGTGGACATGAACATGCAATGGGGACTGATGGATACGCCCGGCTGGGTGATTAACTTCATGGGCGGATTGCCTTGGGAGAAACCGAACCGCTATCGCAACGCTTCTCCCCTCCACCGACTGAACCGTGTGACCGCAGCCACGCTCATCCAGGTTGGTGAACGCGATCCGCGCTGCCCTCCCGCCAACGCCTACTCATTACATCGCGCTTTGAAACATTACCGAAACGTGGATACGCAACTGATGGTCTTTCCCGGTGAAGGCCACCACTTGAATCGATACGAGCATCTTGTGCAGCGGATGCAATGGGATCTGGCATGGTTCGATAAGTATCTGCGCTGTTCCACCGCCCCGTTACCTAAAGCCGTCGAGTAAGCGCGCCGCATGTGACGCGGCGGCTACACGTAACTTCATACGTCATCGGCCAGGGGATCGTACGGCCGACCGATGCTGTAATCACCATTGAACCAGCGGTTCAGGTCGACCATGCGGCAACGTTCGCAGCAAAACGGAAAAAACGGACTGTCGCCCAAAACCGGTTTCTCGCAGATCGGACAGCGTGCATCGCCCGTGAACTGTTGCCGAATGGGAACGATTCGCTCGGCCCAGGAACCGCTTGCGCACATCGTTATGCGGCGGCGCGCTTCGTCAAGGTGTTCCAGTTCAATCATCAGGCAATCGCCGGGCAAGTGATCGGCAATGCGATCGGCCCATTCGATCACCGTTACCACATCCACAAAGCGTTGCGACTCCCAGCCGATCGATTCCAGGTCGGACAGACTCTCAATGCGGTAGGCGTCGATATGGATCAGTGTGTGGCGGCCTTCGTATTCGCAAGCGAGCACAAAGGTCGGGCTGGACACCAGACGCGGATCGGCGTCGATTCCCTCGGCAAGTCCGCGCACCAGTTGCGTCTTACCGGCCCCGGGCGACCCGACCAGCCCGATCACGTCGCCCGGTTTGACGATGCTTCCCAACGTCCGGCCCAGCTCGAGCGTTTGCTCGAGTGAACCGCTGGTCCACGCGATGGCATGGGGCGCATCGCTCATGATTGGTGCTCCCAGCCGACTTGCGGGCACGGCTCGACGGAACCATCGGCGTGATGAAGCGTGATGCACGGCCTGACATCATGCAGCGGTTCGGTTCGGCCGATACGGGTGATGGGCACGCCACCGATCCGTTTGGGGACGCGCGCGACGGCGGAATCCGAAACGGTGAAACACAACTCGTAATCCTCCCCGTCGCCCAGCGCGCGTTTCCAACGCGGCTCGGGAAGCTGGTCACGGACCGGGATGGATGCGGTTTCGATCACGGCGTCGACACAGGAGTGCTCGCAGATGTGCAGCAGATCGCGCGCCAGGCCGTCGGACAGGTCGATCATGCTGTGCAGGTCGGCGGCGAGGGCTTCGGCAAGTTGACGGGCCAATAAAAGACGCGGCTCGGCGGTCAGGTGAGCCCCCCCACCGCTTTCGTCCCACGCCCCGCCGAGTTTTCCAGTGACGAACACCGCATCGCCGGGCTTCGCCCCGCCGCGGCGGATCGGCTCGACACCCGCCGGATCGGCAAACACAGTAACGGTCAGCGCCAGCGGCCGATCGGCAATGCTGATATCGCCCCCAACCAACGGGCAGCGGTAACGCTCCGCGGTTTCGGCCAGGGCGTCAAACAACTGCCGGGTGCGATCTTCGCCGAAATCGCGCGGCAGACACGCGGCAACCACGGCGGCCACGGGCAGCGCCGCCATTGCGGCCACGTCCGAAAGGTTGCGCACGATGGACTTGCGGGCGATCAAATCGAGCGGCGAGGAACCGGTGTTCACGTGGATGCCGTCGATCACCTGGTCCACGGTCATCAGCACGGTCTGCCCGCCGAGAGTGATCGCGCCCATGTCGTCGCCGGGCGGGATCGACACCGATTCCGGCAAATCGGCATTGCGTCCGAAGACGTGCTGGAGCAACTCGAACTCACGCATCACATCGGTATTGTACAAAACCGCCGCGCGGGTGGCCCGGGCAATCGGATTCGGGGTGGCGGGTGATATCAGGCCGTGGCTTTTTCCGCATGGAGGTAGACCTGCAAATCGCAGATGCGCAGCGCGACCAGCAGTTCATCGCCGTGGGCTTCGTGCCGGGTTTCGGTCAGCACGCTGACGTGGGCGATGGCGTTGATCGTGGGCAGGCCGTCCGCATCGCGCAGCGGCAGTCGTGGATGCGGGCCCGAGGGATCGTAGACGGTCAGCGTGGTGAATCCGCCCTCACGGATGGCGCGGGCATGGTCGTCGTCGAGGGGCAAACGCACGCGGAACGTACCGTTCGGCTCGCTCTGATAAACCACGTGCGTGGCATGGACGCGCGTGGAACCAAGTTCATAGGTTTCCAGGCGGCCATCTTTGCGCGACATCAGAAAACGAATGGCCGGCCGATCCAGCATCGGGATGTTGGCGTTCGTCGCGATCATGGCATGCTCCTTCATCGGTTCGCCCCGCAAACGGGGGTCGATCCTGCGCGTTATACACAGAACGCGGCAGTCCGGTGACTTATTGCGTGGGCCCCATTGTGCACGCAACGTTCGTCGGCGGGGGTGGAATCCGTACGTCAGATTTAGACGGCGATGGAACCGGCCATCTTTCACGCGTCAACAAGGAATTGTGGGCAGGCGGCGCAACCGGTTTTACGGCGAAGATTTGTCGAGCCGTTGCTTCCACTGGGCCAGTTGCTGTTTGAAACCGCTGAGACCGGCGTTGCCGTGGGTTTGATAGCGTTTGACGACATTTTCCGCGCCGAGCCAGTCGTATACGTCTTCAGCGATCGCGTCGCGCGGTGCAAGATCCGCAGCCCCCTGGCGCATCTGCTCGACGGACAAATCGGACAGCTTGGTCATGTTGTTATCGATACAGTGCCACACCAGCGCACCGACGATCTGGTGCGCCGTGCGGAACGGCACGCCCTTGGTGACGAGGTACTCAGCTAAAGACGTCGCATCGAGGAAACCGGTGTCCAGTGACGCCTTGATGCGATCTTCGTTGAACCTGGCCGAGCGCACGATTTGCGTCGCCATCTCAAGGCAGTCCTTCACCGTATCGTACGCAGAAAAAACGTGACGCTTGTCTTCCTGCAGATCGCGGTTGTAACCGACGGTCAGCCCCTTGCAGATCGTCAACAGAGAGACGAGGTGGCCGTAGACGGTTCCGCACCGTCCACGGATCAGTTCCAGCATGTCGGGGTTGCGCTTCTGCGGCATCATGGACGAGCCGGTGGTGTACGCATCGCCAATGGAAAGGAAGCCGAACTCGCTGGTCATGTAGATGATCCACTGCTCGGCCCAGCGCGAAAGCCACATGGCGGTCATGGACAGCGCGTAGACGAAATCGATGGCGACATCGCGCGAAGCGGTTGCCTCGATTGCGTTGTTGGACGGCCCGGAGAACAACTGCAAATCGTCAGCGCTCTTGTGGCGATCCAACGCCAAACTGCTGCCGGCAATGGCGCCGCTGCCCAGTGGACAGCGGCCATGCAGGTCCATCAAAACACCGCACCGAGCGAAGCATCCGGTGAAAGCGTCGGCCCATGCCTGCAGTTCGCCTCCCAGCACGATGGGCTGCGCCCGCTGAAGATGTGTGTACGACGGCATGACAAGACGGCCCTGTCGGTTTGCCAGTTCGCTGAAGGTGTCGGCCAGGGTTGTGGCGGACAAGAGCATTTCGCCGGCTGCCTCTTTGCACCACATCGCCAAGTCCGTTGCCACCTGGTCGTTTCGACTTCGGCCGGTGTGCAGTTTTTTGCCCGGCTCACCGATCTTCTCGATCAGCGCCGCTTCGATGCACATGTGCACGTCTTCCAATTCGATCTTCCATCCCCCCCACCCGGTGACGCCGGCGGCCTCAATTTCTTCTTCAATCTCCCCAAGGCCTTTCTCAATGGCGGCCAGATCGTCTTCGGTGATCAGCCCGACGTGCTGTAGCATGCGCGCATGGGCGATGGACCCGGCAATATCGTGCTTGTACAGCCGGGTGTCGTAGCTGAGCGATTCAACGAACCGCGCGGCAAGCGGGTCGGCCTCGCTTCCGCCGGATTTGACGTGCTCCCAGGGTTTTTGGCTTCCGCTCATGGGGGCCATGATATCAGGGCGATAGTCTGCGGGCCACGGCCCTGGGGCTGACGAAATCGCCTCCAGCGATTATGATTCACTACAGAGATCACAGAGGACCACAGAGGTGAACTTCTTTATAATGACTTCTCTGTGGTTCTCCGCAGCCCTCTGTGGTTAATGAATTCGGAGGCAATTCAATGATCATCGGATGTTTCGCCCTGGTGGAGCCGTTCACACCGATGCGTCGCCAGTTCCAGGCGATCCGTGAACTGGGTATCGATTACGCCGACCTGACCGACAACCACAACGGCGGCATGCTGGGTGTGGAGTACGGCTTCGCGGCATCGATGAGTCTGGACAGTCACCCCGCCACGATCCGCGCGATGGTCGACGAATTCAACATCACACTCACCAGCGTCTGCGCCCATGCCAACCTGCTCGACCCCCCCGCCCCGGACCGCTACGGCACCCACGAAATCATCAAGGCAATCCGCCTGGCCCATTTGCTCGGCATCAAGCAGGTAATCACCACCGAGGGTGATCCCAAGACGGACTTCGGTCACAAGCTGACGCGTGACCAGATGCTGTTCGCGATCGCCGACAAACTTCACGAGCCGGTGCGATGGGCTGAGGAACTGGGCATTGAGCTGCTGATCGAGCCGCACGGCATCCTGACCGACACCGTCGAGGGCATGCAGTCGATCCTCGATACCCTCGGCCACGAGGAAACGGTCGGCGTCAACCTCGACACGGGCAACAGCTGGCTGGGTGGCGGCGATCCGCACGAATTCGTCAAAGTCCTCGGCAAACGGATCAAGCACGTTCACTGGAAAGACATGCCCGCCGAGATGCAGGCCCAGCGAGGCAAGATGTTCGGCTGCGGCATGGGCCTGATTCCCCTCGGCGATGGCGTTGTGGGCATCCAGCAACTCGTCGAAGCCCTGCTCGAACAGGGATTCGACGGCCCCACGACACTCGAAGTGGCCGGGGCCGAAACCGTGAAAACCTCCGCCGAACGCCTGCAACAGTGGAGCGGCGCCTGATTGACAGGGAAATGAAAGGCGCGGTCCACGGCCGGCGTCTTATAATAGAAAAACCCGAATTTAAGGACCACACAGATGAATCAGAAAACCTCTCGTCGTCGATTTCTCCAGGCCTCGCTCGTCGCCGCCACGGCCCCGATGTTCATTCCCCGTTCGGCTTTCGGAGCCAATGACAAGGTGAACATCGCCGCCATCGGCACCGGAAGCCGCTGCAACCAGAATGTCTGGCATAATCTGGCGCGAAGACGAGATGACGTGCGCGTTATCGCGGCCTGCGATTGCTTCCAGGACCGCCGCGAGGGCTTCGCCAAGAAGTGCAACAATCACTACGGCTCGGAAGTCTGCAAGCCCTACGTCGATTACAAAGAGGTACTGGCGCTTGACGCCGTGGACGGCATTGTCGTCTCCACGCCGGACCATTGGCACGTCCCCATCGCCTACCATGCCGCGTTGGCCAAGAAAGACATGTACGTTGAAAAGCCGCTGGGTATCGCGATGGCCTGGGCGACCAAACTGCGCCAGGCGATCGAGAAGAACAAGGTCATCTTCCAGTACGGCACGCAGCAGCGCTCGATGAAGTCCAGCCAGACCGCCATGGACCTGATCTACAACGGTTACATCGGCAAGATCAAGCGCGTCGATGTCTGGGCGCCGCAGGGCCCGGCGAAGTGGGGTGTGCAGAAAGAGGCGCCGATCCCCGAAGGTTTCGATTACGACCGCTGGCTCGGCCCGGCTCCGGAAAAGCCCTTCTGCAAAGACCGTGTCCGCAAGCAAGGCGCCTGGTACATTTACGACTATGCGCTCGGCTTCATCGCCGGCTGGGGCGCCCACCCGCTCGATCTGCTCCAGTGGGGCATGCAGGCCGATCACACCTGTCCGGTCAAGTACGCCGGCACGGGCCGGATCGCATCGGGCGGCCTGGCCGATACGGCGTACGAGTGGGACATCCACATGGAGTACGAAGACGGCACGCCCGTCCGCTTCCTCAACTCCAAACAGGCCAAGCCGATTATCGAGGCCGTCGAACCGCGCGTCGTCAAGGGCGACGGGACGATGTTCCACGGCGAGGAGGGCTGGGTGAGTGTCTCGCGCAACGCCTGCTACCTGAACATGAAGGGTGAGTTGGTGAACGTCAGCAAGTTTGAGTTCAAGCCGAGCGACAAGCGCGTCTACAACGGCAACTCGCACCTGGGCAACTTCGTCGACTGCATCCGCAGCCGCAAGCAGACGATCAATCCGTTCGAGTCGGCCATCCGCAGCGATACGATCAGCCACCTGTCGGACATCGTCATTCGTACGGGCGCGGAAATCCACTGGGATCCCAAGAAAGAAACGATCACCAACAACGCTCGAGGCAAGGCCATGCTCGACCGCCGACAGCGCAAGCCCTGGGTGATGTGATCTTGATGCCCGAAGATCGGGTGATTTGCCGGGCACGGCCCCGATGAAAAACCAATGATGCGTTTGATTTTCCTACTCGTTGCCGCGTTTGTGTGGCTGGGGCCGGTCGTGGTGTCGGCCGCAGCGGCGCCGCCGAACATCCTGCTGGTCATGGTTGATGATCTGGGGCCGGCTGACCTAGGATGTTACGGGTCGCAGGCCGTGCAGACCCCGCGGCTCGATTCATTCGCCAAGGCCGGGCTGATGTTCCGGCAGGCCTACGCGGGGTGCACCGTCTGCGCGCCGACGCGGAGCGTGCTAATGACCGGCATCCATATGGGACGCACCAGCGTACGGCTGAATACCGGCGGCGTCCCGCTGTTGGATTCCGACGTGACCATCGCTGAGGTGCTTAAAAACGCGGGCTACGTGACCGGTGGATTCGGCAAATGGGGCCTTGGTGACATCCATACCGAAGGCGCGCCGGAAAAGCAGGGTTTCGATGTTTTCCACGGATACTACCATCAGGTCCACGCCCACTCGTATTGGCCGGAGTACCTGATCCGTAACTCGAAGAAGGAACCAAACGAGCCGCGCGAGAAAGGCACGGCCACCGGGTACTCACATTACCAAACCTTCAAAGAAACCAAGGCGTTTATCCGCAAGGCCGCGGCCGACGGCAAGCCGTTCTTCTGCTACGCCCCGTGGTGTCCGCCGCATGGGGAGTACCTGCTGCCGAAGGACGATCCGGCGGTCGCGCTCTACAAGGACCAGCCATGGTCCGACAGGGCGAAAAACCTGGCCGCGATGATTACGATGATCGACCGCCACTTTGGCCAATTGCTCGACCTGCTCGATGAACTGGGTATGGCGGACAACACCGTAGTGATCTTCTCATCCGACAACGGCGGCAGCGAGCACAAGGACGTGATCCAGGCATTGAATTCCGGCGGCGGTCTGACAGGCCATAAGCGATCGATGCATGAGGGCGGCATCCGCACGCCGTTCATTGTTCGTTGGCCCGGGCACACCAAGCCGGGCACAAAGACAGACTTCGTCATCAGCCACCAGGATATTCTGCCGACGCTGGCGCAAATCGCGGGCACAACGAAACACGTGCCCGACGAGGTGACCGGCCTGTCGTTCGTCGCAACGCTCGAAGGACGCAAGCCCGATCGGGTACACCGGTATCACTATTGGGAATGGGCGCGCTGGAATTGGCGCACGCAGCAGAAGGTATCGGGAGGGCTGATGCAGGCGCTGCGCATCGGGAACTGGAAGATACTGCGGCATCGCTCCGATCATCCTTGGCGATTGTATCACTTGTCCGACGACAGGGCTGAGCAAAACGACCTGGCAGATAAGCACCCCGATCGCGTCGAGCGGATGGCAAAGCTGGCCGAATCGGCACGCATTCCGATGCGCCCGCAGGGCGAACCGAAGACGCCCAAAGGCAGGCGGTTTCGTTGAGACGACAGCGCCCCGTGGCGATCCGCACGGATCCGAATTGAACGAGAATCGGCCTTTTCAGCCCGGGGACAGATCACGCTGTGAATCAACATGAACGGGATTAGCGGATTAACGCCCAGTAGCCGCCATCGCGATAAGTTTTGTTTTCTCCCCCGGGGAGGGTGAGTTGTTCCTGCATCACGTTGCCGTTGATTAACTGGGCGATGCGCCGGGCCTGGGGTTGGTTTTCGATCTCTTCGATGCTGCACGTGCTGTAGAGAACCGTGCCGCCGGGCTTCAGTAACGCAAGGGCGCGGTTGATGATGCTGCGTTGCAGGTCGGCCAGTTTGACCAGTCCCTTGGGGCTGTAGCGGTAACGAGCTTCGAGGCGGCGCGCCAGAACGCCGGTGTTGGAGCACGGCACATCGAGAACGAGCAGGTCAATTTCTCCGTGCAGGCAATCGAGTCGGTCGATGGGGAGGATTTCGATCTGTGGTAACCCCGCCCTGGAGGACGGGGCCTGCAGCGAACGCAGGTCTTCCAGCCGCCCGGGGTCGGCATCGGTGGCGATGATACGGGCATCCGGATGCAGCGCAACCAGTTGACGCGTTTTGGTGCCGCGGCCGGCGCAATAATCGAGGATCCGTTGCGGCTGCAGTTCCGACGTGGCGCGCACCGGCTCGGCGCTGGTCGGATCCTGAATCCATCGATCGGAATGGTCGGCCAGGTGAGCGGCCAGTTCCTCGCGGTTTCCCGACCAGAGTTCAGGGCCGTTGGTGGTTTGCAGAAAAATCGGTGGGTTGACCAGGTCGTGCAGGAGCAGTTGCTCTGCCCGCTCGTTGCCGAAATGCTCGAACCACGCGGTCACCAAAGAGACCGGGTGCGATGTGGCGATCGACCAGTATTCCATCGTATCGGACGGATCGGGCAGGAGAGGGCGCTTGAGGACAATCGCCCCGTCGCTGAGAGGAAGGGATTTCCGATCGCCCCCCCACGGCTCATGCGTCCGTTCCCCCACGATGCCCGCCAGCTTACGCAACACGGCATTGGCCAGGTCCCCCGCTCCACGTCGCAGCCGTCGTCGCGCCTGGCGCACGGCCTGATCGACGGCGGCGTGGTCCGGAACCTTATCGAGAAAGACCACCTGCGCCGCGGCGGCCAGCAGGATCGCGCGCAGCAGCGGTTCGAGTTTGCGCATCGGCTTGCGGCCGCAACGATCCAGCAGGTATTCCAGGGTCAGCCGGCGTTGCAGGGCCGTGCGGTGGATCGCCACGGCCAGGGAACGGTCGATTTCGATCAATCCGTCGAGACGCGGTTCGATCACCGGCATGGGACGTTCGGCGACCTGGATGGCCAGGGCGTCAACGGCGGCATCGCGGGCTGTGCGTGGTTCGCATTGCATGGCCGGTCCGGTCGATTGTAGCATGGACGGATATGACCGACATCAACGTACAGACCGAAACCGACTCGCCGCGCGGCTGGACCTTCACCGTCGCGCTGGAAGACAACGGCAAACGGTACGATTTCTCGGTGAAGTTGAGCTGGTCCGATTACGACCACTGGTCGCACGGGCGCGTGGCGCCGGAGCGCGTGGTGCAGGCGGCTTTCGAGTTTTTGCTGCAACGCGAACCGGCCGACATGATCCTCGGTGAATTCGACTGCGCCATCATCCGCCGCTACTTCCCCGAGGTCGACAGCGAGTTGGCGAAGTTGCTGTGACGCGGAACCGGCGGGTTGATACAGATCAAATCAATCGTTCAAATCCGGCATGAGCGGCTCGGAGGTTTCAGACATTTCGAGGGGGACGATGAGTGTAAAGGTGGCGCCGCGGCCGGTGTCGGATTCCAGTTCGATCCGCCCTTGCAGCAACCGGGCCAGTTCGCGGCTGATGGCCAGGCCCAGCCCCGTCCCGCCGTGCCGCTTGGTATGGGAAGCATCGACCTGGCGGAACTTTTCAAAGATCGCCTCGTGCTCTTCCAGCGGAATGCCCGGGCCGGTGTCGCGCACCCAGACTTTCACACCCGAAACCTCATTCGCATCGCCGTCCACCTCGGCCCCGAGGGTGATGCGCCCGCCCTGCGGCGTGAACTTGACGGCATTGGCCAAAAAGTTGAACAGAATCTGCTGGAACTTGCCCGGATCGGTCTGAATGACGGGCAGGTCGTCTTCCTGCTGCAATTCGATGTCCAGTTGTTTGGCGTCGGCCTGGGGACGAATCAGACTAACCAGCGATTCACACACGTCCGAAACGGCCATCGCCTCCACGTGCACATCGATCCGCCCCGCTTCGATTTTCGCCAGGTCCAGAAGATCGGTGATCAGGTCGAGCAGCGCCTGGGAGGAGCTGGCGATGTGTTCGATGTAGCGACGCTGCTTGTCCGGCTCGACATCCTGCTCGCCCAGCGATTCGCGCAAGACATCGGCGAACCCGATGATCGAGTTCAGCGGCGTACGCAGTTCGTGTGAGACATTGGCTAAAAAGTCGGTCTTGAGCTTGTTCGCTTCAAACAACGAAACGTTGGTGCGCGCCAGTTCGCCGAGTTTCAGGTCGAGTTGCTTGTTGAGTTCGGTCAGCTTGTCCTGCGATTGCTTGAGGTTGGCCAGCATGCTGTTGAACGCATCGGACAGTTGCTCGTACTCGTCGCCGGTGGCGATGTCGGCCCGGATGTTCAGGTCGCCCGCGGCCACCTTGTCCGCCGTATCCCGTAACACGCGCACCGGCGAGAGAATCACCCGGGTGGAGATGTACCAGAACACGGCGATCGCCAGCAGCCCGGCGAAAATCCCCGCCCCGATGATGCAGATGCGGTTCAGCAGCATCTGCGAATCGGCCCAGTGGGCACGCATCTCGATGACCATCACGCCGCGCAGCGGATCGGCCGGCAGCAACGCCCCCAGCGACGGATCGAACGAGCCGCGGGCCCGGTCGATATCGCTCTGACGCACCGCGCGGACGTAGAGGTACAACCGTTCTCCTGAATCCCGGCGGCGCAGCAACACATCCCGGATATCCGGGGCGGCTTCGATCCTGCGCATGGCCAGGTCGATGTCGCTCTCATTGCGGCGGACGACGGCCAGGTCCTCCCGGGTGATCAGGCGCACCTGGCGCACGGAGCGGTCGGATTCGCCCATCGGCAGACGGGTGGAATCCAGTTCACGGTAGGGAAGCAGATCGGCCAGCCAACTGTCGGCCAGTCCGCGTGCGATGACGCGCTGGCCGTCGGTGACCAGGTCCGTCATGCGCAGCCACGGCACCGTCAGGGCAGCGGTGATGATCAGGATCACCGCGGCGCCGAACATGATCTGGCACTTGTTGGCCAGGGAAATCTGCAGTCGCGCCATGACAAGCGGTTCCGGACGGCGAGCGACGGCGGAGACGCTGCGGAATTACAGGCCCAGTTCGGCCGGTTCGCTCAGCGTTGTCGTGTAGGTCAACCGGCGCTGGATGCCGTTGTGTTTATCGCAGACCACCACACGCGGTTGGTGATTATCGAGCTCGGACTCGTCCATCAGGCCGAACGAACAGATGATCAGTTGATCGCCCACCTGCGCCAGGCGCGCCGCGGCGCCGTTGAGGCCGATCACGCCGGAGCCCGCCTCGCCTTCGAAAATGTACGTCTCGAATCGGTTGCCGTTGTTGATATCGGCGATCAGAACGCATTCGCTTGGCCGCATGCCTGTGGCGCGCAGCAGGTCCGCGTCGATCGTGATCGACCCGACGTAATCCAGGTCGCAGTGCGTGACCGTGGCCTGATGTATCTTGCTCAGTAAGACTTTGCGCATCATTTCAAATAACCCCGCAGTGGTG
This sequence comes from Phycisphaeraceae bacterium, assembly GCA_028282685.1. Lineage (GTDB taxonomy): Bacteria > Planctomycetota > Phycisphaerae > Phycisphaerales > Zrk34 > JANQHK01. Next base: position 18,111 of record JANQHK010000003.1, on the reverse strand, counting down.
TCTTTCGCGTTATTTTACTGCTCCCGGGCCGGTCGGTCGAGCCGAACTAGAGCGTCTTGCATGGTTTGTGTCCGATCCGAACGAGCCGCGACGGTGAGGGAGCGGTCGTCGGGCCGTTGATCCGCCGGGCGCCCCCACTTTCGCGGTCTTCCGCAACGTGGGCTGGGTCGCATCTTCTACCCACCCACCTTGCCCTTCGGGCGAAGATGGGGTGCCCCGCGGGCGAATGACCGCACCTGCCCCGCCGGGTTCGGGCGTTGTGCGGACCGCTTCCACACGGGCGCGGCTCGTTCAAGCCCGGCATGAATGACTCAAGATGCTCTAGCCAGCCGAACGACGCGAGGCCGACAATTTCGCGAACTGGCCCGGGCGCGTCTGCGCCGCCCACTCCACCCGCGGAGCGTCGCCCCACAGCGATTCCAGGTCGTAATAGCCGCGCAGGTGCGGCAAAAACAGGTGCACCACCGTATCCACGAAGTCCAGCAGCATCCATTCCGGATTGTCGTAACCGCTGGCGCGAAACAGCGGTTGTCCCTCCAATTCGCCCAGCAGTTTCACCTCGTCGGCCACCGAAGCGTTCTGGCGGTCGCTGGCGCCGGTACCGATCACGAAGAAATCCGTCACTTGGCTGACGCCGCGCAAGTCCAGCACGATCACGTTCTCAAACTTGTTGTCGGAAATCAGGCGGGCGGCGTGGCTGGCGAACGTCCGGATCGACTGATCGTAACGTTCGGAATCGTGATCGGAGGAAGGAGACGACATGGGTTCCCGAGTTGCAGGTCGGATGGCGGCCGGGGAAAACTTCGGCTTAGCGAGGCCGACCACCGACAACGCGCTTGGCGCTCTTGCGCATGGCGCGGCGGCGACGCTCCGAGGGCTTCTCGTAATAGGCGTGCTTCTTGACGTCCTTGGTCAGCCCTTCCTTTTCACAGAGCTTCTTGAAGCGGCGGAGCATCTGCTCGGCCGATTCACCGCTACGCGCTTTGATCTTGATCGCCATAAGTCGGGAACGCCTCCAAGGGTTGAATCCGGTTCGCGGTCAGTCAGGTTACACAAGTCCTTAATCTTCGCACATCGGAACCTCAAATGCAAGGTCCAGCCCAGTAAAATCCCGGCCGTCTTGCATTGACTGCCGCGGAACGTATAATATCCCGCTTTCATCGGCCCAGCCGACCCCTACTGCCAAGGATGACCGCCATGCCACGCGAATGCCATTTCACCGGGAAACGCACCTCCTCAGGGCGGAAACTGCGCTACCGCGGTAAGGCCAAGTACCTCGGAGGCGTCGGTAAGAAAATCACCGGAAAAACCAAGCGGACCTTCCGGCCGAACATCCAGAATGTCGTCGCCCTGATCGACGGCAAGCCCCAGCGCGTCAAGGCCTCGGCCAAAGCCATCCGCATGGGCCTGGTCGTCAAACCCCCCAAGCGCAAGTACACCTACAAGCCCGAACAGGCCGAAGCGGTGGAATAATCGGCCCCGGAATCGAAAAAACACCCCGGTCACGCCGGGGTTTTTGTGTGGATTATTTTCCAGGGCCCAAGCCCTCAATCGTACTGGAACACGCCCTTGCGCCAGGCATACAGGTAGGCGATGATCGACGTGCCGATGAAGAAGAGCATTCGCACCAGGAACTGCACCGCCAGTGCACTGCCCGGTTCGAGATTCGGCAGGACCGTCGCCCAGGGGAAGAGGAAGACGATTTCCACATCGAAGACCAGAAAGGTCATCGCGACGATGTAGAAACGGACATTGAACTTCTTTCGGGCGGTGCCGACGGGATTGACGCCCGATTCGTACGTCGAGCCCTTGATCGGCCCGGTGCGACGCGGACCCAGGAATCGGGCGCACAGCAGCGAAAACACCGCGAACACCACCGCGATGGCCACCAGCATCAGCAGCGGCCCGTAGGTCGAGATTTCACCAAGCATCGCCGTCACGGTCGTTTCCCTTTGAAGCTAACCGTGCACCATGGTAGCGGCGGCGTGCGACATGGCAAGCCGTGGCCAACCACCGCCACGGAAAGTATCATCAGCATCATGGATATCGATCAGACCATCCAGCATCTGGGCCGTGGCGTCGAGGCGCTCTACAGCGAGCAAGACCTGAAAAAGAAACTGGCTTCGGGCCGAACCCTGCGTATCAAGCTCGGCCTGGACCCCACCGCCCCGGACATCCACCTCGGCCATTCCGTGGTGCTGCGGAAGATGCGGCAGTTTCAGGATCTCGGCCACACAGCCGTGCTCATTATCGGCGACTACACCGCGAAGATCGGCGATCCCACCGGGCGCGATACCACCCGCCCCATCCTCGACGATGCCGACATTCAGGCCAACGCGAAAACCTACCTCGACCAGGCCGGGCTGATCATCGACACGGCGCCGGACAAACTGGAAATCCGCCACAACAGCGAATGGCTCAGCCAGCTGACCTTTGCCGATGTGCTCAAGCTGACCGGGCAATTCACCGTTCAGCAGATGTTGCACCGGGAGAACTTCCGCAACCGCATGGCCGCGGAAAAGGAGATCATGGTCAGCGAGTTCATGTACCCGCTGATGCAGGCGTACGACTCGGTGGTCGTCAAGGCCGACGTGGAACTCGGCGGGACCGACCAGACGTTTAATAACCTGCGCGGCCGCGATCTCATGGGACGCCACGGCCTCGAGCCGCAGGTCGTGATGGTGCTGCCGATCCTCGTCGGCCTCGACGGCGCCGAGAAGATGAGCAAATCGAAGGGCAACTACGTCGGCCTGACCGACGACCCGAACGACATGTACGGCAAGGTGATGAGCATTCCCGATACGCCGATGCGCAACTACTACGAGTTGCTGACGGACCTACCGATGCAGCGCATCGATTCGCTGGTCGATTCCAGCACCACCCACCCGCGTGACGCCAAGGACACGCTGGCCCGGGCGATCGTGGAGGTTTACCACAGCACCGAAGCCGCCAACAACGCCAGCAGCGAGTTTCGTCGTCGCTTTGCCGAGAACCGGTTGCCCAGCGACATCGAAACGCACACCATCGCCGAATCCCCGATCATGCTGGCCAAGCTGATCGCGCAGGTCGGTTTCGCATCGAGCAACTCCGAAGCCCGTCGGCTGGTCAAGCAGGGCGCTGTTGCGCTCGGTGACCAAAAACAGGACGACCCGCAGGTGATGATCGACATCCCCGCCGAGCCGGTGGTTCTGAAAGTCGGCAAACGGCGTGTGTGCCAGGTGATCGCGGGCTCATAAACACATGGCTGGTTTTACAAAAACCGGCTTTCCGATACCGGCTCATTCAGAGCCAGGCATATGATTCTGTCTGTGTTTTTGGTCCCCTTCGTCCGGACAGATCAAACCACCATTAGCTTCCCAAAGCCCTAATAGCTCTGGCCAGATACTTTGTGGGGCCACCAAATCGATCTGACCCTTTCCCAGTCGGTGCTGGTTCCATCATTCTTGTAGTGCCAAGCGTCCTCCTTCGCCAGCCAACCGGCGCTGCCGTCGAAATAGCAGACGTTGGTTCCCTCATCATGCCGATAGCGGACTTCGCCGGGCGTATACACAACTTTCCCCCCGGACACAATCGCTTCCCCGTAGATATCCCAGTAACGCTTGTAATCCCCCTGTTTAGAGGGAGTGTGCCATCCCTGCGCATCGGCGTAGGCGACCTTGTTGGCCGGCTTGACAACGCGCGCCGGATGCCAGGCGCGGGGGGCGTTCTTATCTTGTTGGTATGCTTTATAACAGTTATAGCCGTAGGACAGATGATGGTCCCAGGGATCGGGCGCATCCGTCCACGACGGGCAGAGAAATCGGCTGGGCCACTGGGCGCCCCAGTTGGATTGGCCCGGTTTGTAAATGTTGGCGATTTCTCCATCGTGCATGCCCAGACGGGCAAGAATCCTGCGATCCACCGCCCAGTAACGGGCCTGACCGGCCGGCACGCCGTTGAGTTCTATATTGCCATTGAAGCCAATGTAAATGAACGAACCGTTATCTACGGAATAGGCATGATTGACGACACCCAATTGCCGCAGATGGCTCTGGCACTTGGTGCGATTGGCGGTCTCGCGGGTTGTGCCCATCGACGGGACCAGAATCGCCAACAGAAGTGCAATGATCCCAACGACAACAAGCAATTCGACCAACGAAAAGGCACTTCGTGAAAACGGCTTGATGGTTTTTGCGTGCATGGTGAATACCCACCGAATGGGTTAATCGGTCGATTTTACGAATCCTCATCGCCGCCAGAGGCGTACATGACCATTCACGCCGAGGACCGGCCAGAAAGTCCGTGGCTTATTTAAGCGTACCCTACCTGATCGCGCAAGGCAAGGCATTTTCGCAGTAATTCCGCCCGGAAGCGATTCGTACGCTTTCGGCACGGGTTCCGATCGGTGCGGATCGCCGGGTTCATCTGTGATACAATTTGCTCATGCTTGAAATCGCCCTGACTGTATCGCTGGTGCTGCTGGTCGCGGCGGCGGCCTGTTGCGCAGCGCTGTGGAAGCAACGCGGCGAGGTCGCCCGCCAGCGCAATGAATTGGCCGAACGGTTGGAGCGAGAACGACAGACCAGCACGGCGCTCGACGCCGATCTGAAGGTTCTGCGCAGTCAGGTTGAAAACGACAGGCAGCGGCTGGAGGAGTTCAAGGAACTGATCGACACCCATCTCAAAGCCCTGGCCGGCGAGGCGATGAAAAGCTCCCGGGAGCAGTTTCTAACGCAGGCCGACCAGAAGCTCGCCCCGATCAACAAGCTGCTGGAGCAGTACCGCGAAATGTTGCGCGATATCGAGGGCAAGCGGGCCGGGGCATACAGCAAGATCACCGAGCAGATCGAAGCGCTCAAAGCCGAGCAGGTCCGCCTGCAAAGCGAGACGGCGAACCTCGTCAAGGCGTTGCGTCGGCCCGAAGGGCGCGGGCGCTGGGGTGAAATGCAGATGCAGCGTCTGTTCGAGTTGGCCGGCATGAGCGAGCGCGTGGATTACGACGAGCAGGCGGCGATCGAAGGCGGTCGTCCGGATTTCATCGTGCACCTGCCCAACGAGCGCGTGATCGTGATCGATGTCAAAACGCCGCTCGATGCTTACCTCGATGCGATCGATGCGACCGAGGACGATCAGCGTGACGCTCACATGCAGCGCCACGCCAGGCATGTGCGGGAACGGACCAGGGACCTGGCCGGCAAGGCCTACCAGGAGCAGTTGCCGGGCTCGCCGGAGTTTGTGGTGTTGTTCATCCCCGGCGAGGCGATGCTCTATGCCGCGGTGCAGCACGATCCGGACCTGATTGAATGGGCGATGAGTAAGAACATCGTCATCGCCACGCCCACGCTGGTTCTCGCCCTGCTCAAGACCGTGGCCATGGGCTGGCGGGAGAAATCGCTGGCGGAAAATGCGGAAAAAATCGCCGAGACCGGAGCGGAACTGTACCGGCGTCTGGGGCCGCTGTTCGAGCACCTGCGAAAACTTGGCGATAGTATCAAATCCTCCAACAGCAACTACAACAAACTCGTGGGTTCGCTGGAAAGTAGCGTGCTGCCGCAGGCCAGACGAATGGAAAGTCTTGATTCCAATTTGGCTCGACATGACGACGAAAAGACAATCAAGACCATTGAAATCAATCCAAGAATAATCTCCGCACCGGAGGCGGGCATGCGGAAGCTGGATGGCTCGGCGGAAAAAAGTCCGAGCGAGTCCTCCTGATTGCTTCTGTGGTTCTCTGTGTTCTCTGTGGTGAAGAATGGAATCTCCCCGTACCTATCTCTGCCCGGCGAAGGTGAACCTGGCGTTGAGCGTCGGCGCGCCGCTGGACAACGGATTCCACCCCATCGCTTCGTGGATGGTGGCCGTGTCGTTGCATGACGATCTGTCCGCTGAAATCGCAGGCGAGACGTCGTTCGACATCGCCTGGGCGGACAATGCCCTTCGACCCAGTCCCATCGACTGGCCCATCGAGAAAGACCTGGCATACCGCGCGCATCAACTGGTGCAACAGCATGTGGGGCGGGCCCTGCCGGTGCGCGTCACGCTGCGCAAACGCATTCCCGTCGGCGGCGGACTTGCCGGAGGATCGAGCAACGGGGCCGCGATGCTTCACGCCCTCAACGAACTGTTCGATCTGAATCTGCCTCAACGGACCCGAATCGATCTGGCCATGCAACTCGGCAGCGATCTGGCGTTCTTTCTCGGCGAACCCTCGGCGATCATCACCGGCCTGGGCGAAGGCATCGAACCCGCACCCCGGTCCGAGCCAATTCACCTGGCCCTGGCCGTCCCGGCGTTCGGCTGCCCCACCGGCGCGGTCTACAAAACGTTCGACACGATGCTGGATCGGATCGGCGGAGATGTGGATCTGGAGCGCGTGCGGGAACTGACGCAACTGACCCCCCTGCCGCCCGATGCGCCGTTCAACGATCTCTCTGGACCCGCTTGTTCAGTCGAGCCGGCCCTGGCGGTCATCCGTCAGCAGGCCGAAGCAATCGCCCGGCGCCCCGTGCACATCACCGGCAGCGGTTCGGGCATGTTTGTCATCTGCGGCAGTGCCGATCACACCAACGAACTGGCCGATCAACTGGCCACGCAACTGGACCTGGCGACCGTGGCGGTGCGAACGCTCACATAGCCGGTATCCGGACCGGATACCCGAATGCGCGGGCATGACGATATGGGCCGGTTTTTTTCAAAATCGGCTATACGATTGTATTTCGCGGGGATGACGTCCGTACCGGTTCATTCTGAACCGGCTATATGGAATGGTTCACTTGTGTTTCGCGTCGATCTGCTGCTGGATGACATCGGCGGAGCGGTACTTCAGTTCCGGGCTTTTCATGGCCACGAAATGGCCGGGCGGGACGGACTTGGTGACGAACACGCCGCCGCCGATGATCGAACCGGCCCCGATGATCGTCTCGCCGCCGAGGATCGTCGCCCCGGCGTAAATCACCACGTTCTCCTCAATCGTGGGGTGACGCCGTCGGCCGCGCGCCTTGACGGACAGGTCGGCCGAGAGCGCGCCGATGGTTACGCCCTGGTAGAGCTTGACGCGATCGCCGATCACGGCGGTTTCCCCGATCACCACGCCGGTCCCGTGGTCGATGAAGAACGAGCGGCCGATGGTGGCGCCGGGGTGGATGTCGATTCCCGTCCGCGCATGGGCATACTCGCTGACGATGCGCGGCAGCAGCGGCACCTCGAGTTTGAGCAACTCGTGAGCGACGCGGTGGGCCGTGATGGCGCAGACACCGGGGTAGCAGAAGATCGCCTCATCGGTATTTTGTGCCGCCGGGTCGCCGTCGAAGGCCGCTTGAACGTCATCGGCCAGCATGCGCCGTAGCTCCGGCAGACGGTCGATGAAGGCATCGGTGATTTCGGCAGCTTTGACGTGGCAATGTTCGCAGGCGTCGCCCTTGCCTTGCTCGTCAAGGTTGGCCGCGTACCGCAGTGCCGAATCGACCTGCTGCGTCATCTCGGTCCGCAAGCGTGAAAGCGCCTGGGAGGTGTGTTCGTGGAGATTGTCATCGGTGAGTCGGCGATGCTCGAAAAAGCCCGGGTAAATCAGTGAGCGGATCGTCTGGAACAAGTCGATCGTGCGATCGCGGCTGGGCAGGAAGGTCGCATTGATGTGGTGGGTGCGGTCGTCGGCACGATAACTGGCGATCAGGGCGTCGACCTGTTCTGTCCTCGGGGCGGTCTGTTCGGGCGGCTCGCTCATCGCCACATGGTAGGCCGGCAGCGGCGGTTGCGCCAAACCCGTGCGGGCTGTCCTGCAACACGAACGCAGCAAGTAAAAAAACGGCCCGCGACGAATCCCGGACCGCTTTATAAATTACCTCCCATCCGCCTGGGCCGTGCCGATGGGATTGTTCGAACCCCTATTGAAGGTGGGCACGGTTAAGGCTGTCCGGGTCTTCCGCTCGCAGGCGGCTTGGCCGTCGCAGCCAAGATACCGTTCCCTAGGGGTTCTGAAAGGTTCGAACAAAAAGCGACATCGTAATGCTCGAACCCCGCAGACGGGAAGCAATCTTCATTTGACACGCTCATTATACCTCATTCTATCGGGCCGGTCAGGTTTTTTTCTTGTGAAGAAGACCGGGTATCCGATGAGCGATCCCGGGTGTTGACAGGCAGATACGGCAATGTTAGCTTATTTTGAATAACCAGAAAGGCAGGTGCTTTATGAAGTTCACACTCCTTGCAGCGACTCTGATCTGCGGTGCCCTGTTCGCCGGTTGCCAGCAGAAATTCACCACCGGAGACGCCCACCGGACCATCGCGCGTTCGCAGGTGACCCACGGTGAAACCGACGACGAGTTCTGGTCCCGGCACAACCGCGTGACCACCATCAACCTGCGCAGCATGCACGAGGATTGGATCCGGCTGTGGATGTTTGATCGCCCCAGCCGCTCCTCCTACTACCCGCTCCAGTAAACCGTCCGCGGGATTTGAATCGACCACGATCCTCCCTCGCCACGGGGAGGTTTTTTATTTCAAGCCCCTCAACCATGCTTCGTTCCGTCTTCGGTTTCTTCCATCCCCGACGCCTGCCGTTGATGACCCGGCAGAGCTATCGGTGCGAATTGCTGGCGGCGGTGGTGTTTCCGATTGCCGTGATGTTCTCCCACCAGAGCGTCGTGCAGGTGCTGGCCGACAAGGCCTTCGGTGCCAGCAAGCTGGTGATCGCGACCATCACCGCGGCGCCGTTGTTCTGCATGCTCAGCAGTCTGGCATGGGCGCGCCTGAGCCGGGGCCTGCCGAAGGTCCGCTTCATCAACATGCTTCAGTTGGGCATCGTGGCGGGGGTGGCTTCGATCGCCTTCCTGCCGCGCACCGAAGCGGGAAGCTGGATGCTGACGGGCATCGTGATCGCCTGCGCCTGCCTGGGGGTCGGCATCATCACGCTGCGCTCGGTGGTCTGGCGGATGAACTACCCGCGCCATACCCGTGGACGGGTGACCGGTCGGCTGTCGATGGTGATGACGTGTGTGCTGGTCGGTTCGTCGCTGGGCGCGGGGGCTTTGCTCAAAGACGAGCCGGGCAGGTACGTCTGGGTCTATCCGCTGGGGGCGGCGCTGGCGTTATTCGGCGTGTGGTTTTACAGCCGGGTGCGCCTGCGCGGCCAGGCGGAGCATTTACGCGAGGAGCGGCGTCCAATCGAATTCAGCGAAGAGCCAGCCCCGGGATTCTGGGCGATCCTGCGGCAGGACCGGGCCTACCGCCGGTACATGATCTGCCAGTTCATCGTGGGCATGGCCAACATGATGCTCGGGCCGGTCCTGGTGGTGATGATAAGCGACGATTGGAACAAGGATTTCCTTCTGAGCGTGGCGGTGCTGACGGCCCTGCCTCACATGCTGATCCTGTTGACGATGCCGATGTGGGCGAAGCTGCTTGATAAATCGCACGTCCTGCGCGTGCGCGTGCGACAGGGATGGTTCTGGGCAGCGGGCATGGCGCTGATGGGACTGGGCGGATACCGGCATTCACTGATTCTCGTCGCGGTTGGAATCGCGGTGCGAAGCATCGCCTTCGGCGGCGGTGCGCTGGCCTGGAACCTCGGTCACAATGATTTCGCCTCACGGCGGATGGTCTCGGCCTACATGGGCGTGCACGTGACCCTGGCCGGTGTGCGCGGACTGATCGCCCCCTACCTGGGGATCGTCCTCTACGCAGGCACGCCCGCGCTGACTCTGCCTGCATTCAATATGACGTTGCCGCAATGGAATGGAATCGGCAGCGGTGTGTATTTCGTCGCCGCGGCGCTGGCGGTGATCGGCTCGGTCGGTTTCTTCTTGGTCGCCCGAGACTCCGCCGTCACTCGCCTGGCACCGTCCGACGCCTGATTCTCCGGCCAACGTACGTTACAATCCCACGACCATGAGCAATCCCCGCCTGCCCAAAACGAACAACGCCCTGCGTCTGGTGACATATAACGTGCTCAACGGCGGCATCGGTCGAGCCGACCCCCTCTTTGAAACCCTCGTCTGGCTGGACGGCGATATCGTCGGGCTGACCGAAGCCGACGATCCGGACCTGGTCGATTACTGGGCGGACAAGCTGGGATACCACAGCGCGACGGCCGAGGACGACCGCCATAGCATCGCCCTGCTCTCGCGCTACCCGATCCGCGCGGCCATCAACCTCAAGGCAAGCTGCGAAGAACTGGATCGCACCGCCATAGAAGCCCGCGTTCAGGTCGGCCCCGGCGACGCTTGCCTGCGTGTGCTGGTGCTTCATCTCAAGGCCGGCATTCGCATCAAGCACGAGCAGCGCCGCATGGTGGAACTGACTGCCCTTCAGCAGTGGATTGAGTCTCAGCCCAGACCGGCGATCCTCATGGGCGATCTGAACTCCAACGCCCCCTACCATCCGACGGACCCCGCCGCCGCACGTGAAAAAACCCAACGCAAGCTCGCCGAACAGCACGGCGAGATCCCCTACCTGGTCATTCCCGCACTTCAGGAACTGGGCTGGATCGACGCCCACCGGCGCTGCCGACCGGACGATCCCCGCCATTCACTGTCGACCGGTTACCCCGCGCAGCGCGTGGACTACATCTTTACCGATGGCGAGTTGGCCGATCGATTGCAAGACGCCGCCGTCGAGCAGAGCGGCTTCACCCCTTACTGTTCCGACCATTATCCGCTCTGGGCGGACCTCGCCCTGCCGCTGCAATAGCCGCCGAGCGCCCGCACGCCTAAGAAAGTGTGCGAGAAGAGTTCTTATACGAGCCGCTTCCTGACGGGCGCTCCTTCACAGTCGCGGCTCGTTTTTTCACTTCTCACACACGCGCAAAGAAAAACCGGACGGGCGGTGCGGCCCATCCGGTGAATCGGTTTCGCGGCAACGGTGAAATCGATCAGAACAGCAACTGAAGCTGGGCGCGGATGACGAATTGGCTCGCATCGCCATCGTCGTTCTGGTAGTCCTCAATGCCCGCCCCGGTGTTGGCCTCAGCGACCTGGTCGAGCACGTACATGAAGTCAAGCGTGGCCTTGGTCCGGTGACGTTGAATGAAGTAGTTCACACCCAAAGTGACGATGTTGTACTCCTGGTCATCGTCGTCACTGAGCGTGAAAAAGGTTCGGTCGGCGGAGTCTTCGGGACTCTGGTAGTAGATCACGCCATCGGTATCGAAATACTCGTAACGGGCGAAGACTTCCCACTTGTCCGGGACGACGTGGACACCGGCCTGCACCACCACACCCTGCTGGTAATAACTGTCGTCTAAACTGGAATCGAAGTGCTCGAAATCGGTGTTTTCGTAGATGTATTGTCCGTAATAGGCCACGAAGAAGTTGAAGTTCTGCCAATCGGGCCGCTCGTAGGACAAGTCCAGGGTGAACTTGACGTGCGCCGCATCGTCTTGTTCGTTGGCGCCTTCGCCGGATTCGGAAAGCTGCCAGTCAATGGCCGCTCCGACCAGCAGCAACTCGCTCTGGTTGCTGAACGTGGTGAAGTCGCGTGTCTGGGCCCAGTCGTTGCCGATCAGCAACATTTCGCCACGGGCGGCGATTGCGATATCCGTCAATTCCTGGTTCCAGTTGATCGCGGAAGAGTACGACCCGTCATGGATCATCACCGCGAAGTGCGTCGGATATTCTCCCAGTTCGCCGGCCCAGAAAAGCTGAACGCCCTGGACGAAATCGAGCGTGAAGTAATCGGTCACGTAGCTGCGCTCGACGGTCAACTGGTAGCCGGCGTCGACCAACTCTTCGCGAGCAAAGGGGCCCTTGAATTGACCGGCCTGAAGCGACCAGCCGTTGTCGAAGTCGTAAGCGATCCACGCCTCTTCCAGAAAACCAAAACCGGAAGTGTCGTCTTCGGTGCCCGGGCCGTTGATGTTGCCGTCGTTGTTGTTTTCTTCAAAAATGAAGTTGTGCTGGATCGCATAGCGGATATTCGGAGCGCCGACGTGACCTTCCAACCGAATCCGGCTGCGACGGTTCTGGAAACCGCCCTCGCTGTTGTCGTAGTCGTCGCCTTCATCCACGTCATCGAAGTAGTTGTAGATGTAACGGACCTGAATCAGACCGGACAACTTGAGCAGGAACTTGCCATCGGCGCTGGCCAGAAAGAAGTTCTCGTTCCATCCGGCGGTCAGGTCCTGGTCCAACAGCGAGGCGCGCATCTCGGCGTCGGCCAGCACTTCGCGGATCAGCGTCTTGACCTGCTCGGCGCGAGCTTCCGTCATCCACGTTTGATTCTGTGCCGACTGCAGATCGGCGATCTGTACCTGCTGGCGCTGGACCAGGTCTTTCAGTTGCTGCACTTCATCTCTCAGCGCAGCGGTTTCCGATTCGGCCCATGCCATGCCCGTTGATCCGATAACAACGATCATGGCCACGGTAAGTGTGCGGTAGAGCATGCTGCCTCCCTGATAAGAGTAAACCGTCCAGTTCCCAGCCACGCCCGAATTGACACGACGTTGCCCATATCATGCGCGGAAGGCCGGGGGAATGCAAGTCCGGGACGAGAACACCCCGTTTCCGCAGGGAAGACCGCTTGTTTGCAACAAAAAGACTTGGCCCGCAGAAAGGGCCAAGTCCCTGATAAGACTCATATGATACGAAACGCGGCAGGATCCAGCGTCTCGAAGAGACACCGATGAATCACGCCCGACGACGACGGACCCACATCAGGCCACCCAGGCCAAGCAGCGTCAGCGTGGCCGGTTCGGGGACGATCTCGGTGCCGGTGTAGCCGTTCTCGAGAATCGCATCACCGATCCGCCAACCAATCTCGACATACGCTTCAGCCCGGCCACCGAAGTGGTAGTGCTGGGTGATCGCTCCGATGTCACCGGTTTCCACGAACACGGCGCTGCCCGGCATCTCGGTGTTGAGTGCGTCCACCGCGGCTTGTCGAGCGGCATTCAATTCCGTGTCCCGATCAGCGGATTCGACGATGATGGCCGGCAACCCCGCCTGGCCGGTGTCCGTGCGGACATCGCGCACCAGATCAATCAGGGCTTGCTGGTAAACGGCCTGATCGGTGTTGCGGTCGTTCCATCCCTGCATCCAGACCAAGCCGCATACTTCATACCCGGTGGCATTACCGTACTCATTGAGCCGGCCGTCGTCGGCCAAGTCCGTATCCAGCGAAGCGAGGAATGCATTGAAGCGATTGACCGTATTGGTGTAGTTGCCCCCGACGCTGCCGCCATCGCGTGCCACCGTGCTCGGCGGCCGCCAATTGGTAGGAAGGTTCGTCCCCCCCTTATCCGACTTGAAAAGAAACACCGGCGACTGCATGGCATTTCCGAGGTTATGCCCGGCCCCCATCTCAGGACCAATCATCGACAGGTAGAAGTACGGCCTGGACCCGTCCGGTTGTGTAATCCGTATCTTCTGATCGAAACCGAAACCGGGCCGCAAGGAGGCCGGACTGGGCATCGACGTCACTTCCCACTGATAGCCATCTTGAAATCGCAAGGGGTGCTTCTGCCAATTGCTCGATGAATCGATATGCTCCGCCCAGACATCGCTGCGCGGCTGAAGCCAGGACGCGTTAATCTGCGACATCGACGAAAACACATTCGTATCCAAAGCGCTGCGGTAGCCATCATCATCAAGGACCAGATATTCCAGCGATGTCATTCCATTCACACCCCACGTATCATCGCCGTACTTAAATGAGGGCGCCTGGCCGGTCATGTTCGACTGGCCCGCCATCAGGTAGACCTTCAAGGTGTTGTTATCTGCCTTCGCGAAGGAAGCTGTCAGGAACAGGGCTACAAACGCGGTGGGGAAAAAACGACGAAATGAGTGTTGGAAATACATGCTACTGTGCGATCCTTTCCCCTCTCATTGCAGGAGGGCTAAACGCTGTCGAGGCGCCGGAAGATTGCATATGAGGCGGCGTCACATCTTCACCACCTCTTTTAAACCCGACCCGGTTCATGTAGCCCGTAACGAGCAATATGAACCCTTCTAATATAAATATATACACAAAAAAATGAGACAATACAAGAAAAAATTCGACAAAACCATGCATTGGATGAGCTTTGCACGTTATCGCTCTCATTGCATCCGATACACCAGGGCAAGGTGTAATGAAAAGAAAAACAATCAATATGCGAGCCATTTCAGCCAAAAAGTCACATTACATCACTTCGCCGCGATGAAGCGTTTGGCGGGTATCGCGCCTGACATGTGCCCCAGCACTCAGCTCAGCAGGGTAGAGAGCGGAGAACCAGGGCCGATAAATCGGAGATTGACGTTTAGTGCATCCGCGATCGTGCCGATATGTGCACATGGCTGTGTATGTTTGTCGTGATCGGAGCAACCGGGGTAACGAAACGTTGAGCACCACACGCGCCATCTCACCTAATCAGTGGCAGAACGCTCTCGGGGTGATCGAGGAACGTAACGGCGTCATTGAACTCTATATCGCCGATCCGAACAATCCCCTGGAACCCGACGCGCCCGGCCTGCAATGGAAGGTGCGTCTTCTGGCCTTGGAAGACGGTCGTCTGGTCGTCGATAAACCCGCTGGTAAAAACCGTGTTCCCCCGCAGTACCTGAGTAAGGATTGCCTGTTTCATGGTGTGATCGACATCGATCAGACGCGCTGGGGATTCGCAATGCGACTGATCGGGCCGGACCAATTTGAACTCAACAACGGGGTGGCCAGCGACTGCCTGCGTTTTGAGGTTCCGTTCAACATTCACAACGCGCAACGTCGGAACTTCTATCGCATCTGCACGTACGGCATCGACATGGAGCCGGCGCGGTTGTGGCCCCTGTTTGATCTGGCTTCCACCGTTCCCGCACAGGCCTACGCACGCCAGTTGTGGCTCGAGTCCAATACCGACGAGGACCGATTGCCCCAGCCCGACCTGGGCCTGGCCCTGGAGGGCGAAACGCTGGATGTGAGCGGCGGCGGCGTGTTACAGCAATTCGATTACCGGCTGTTGGAATATTTCAACGGCTGCGACTTGTTCTGGCTTCGCCTGCGACTGCCCGAACAACCGGCGTCGCTCTACATGACCGCACGGCTGGCGCGGATGTGTCCGGAGCCGATTGACGGGCGACTGCTGATCGGCCTTGCCTTTACCTTCGATCAAGATCCCCCCCATCGTCATTTCATCGAAAAGCATTTGTGCCGCTTCGTCGCCGAGTTGCAGCGCAATCGCCTGCGCTACACATCGTGATCCGTCTTTGCGCCTCCGCGCTGCTGTGGTTCGACCGGTTGCTGTCACATACACTACCGCCATGGCCATCGAGATCACCTTGCTGGGAACCGGCACCAGCGCCGGCGTGCCGATGATCGGGTGCGACTGTCCGGTCTGCACTTCGTCCGATCCGCGTGATCGGCGCGATCGCCCCGGCGCCATGATCCGCTACGCCGATTCCCGCGGCGAACAGCGCACCTACCTGATCGACACCACGCCCGACCTGCGGCGCCAGATGATCCGCCATGCGGTGATGCGGATCGACGGCGTGATCTACACCCACAACCACGCCGACCACATCTTCGGCATCGACGACCTGCGCCGTTTCAATGCGGTGATGGGGCGACCGATCGACGTCTACGCCGAACCGCGCGTCATCGAATACCTGCAAGCCACGTTTCGCTACATTTTCGATTCGGCGGACAACATCAACCCCAGTTTCGTGGCCAATCTTATTGCCCACCCCATCGGCGAGGGCGAGCCGTTCGAGCTGGGGGGTACGGCGTGGCAGCCGTTGCGCCTGATGCACGGCCGACTGCCCATATTCGGATATCGCATCGGTGGCATCGCTTACTGCACCGATTGCAGCGGCATCCCGCCGCAAACCTGGCCGCTGCTGGAAAATCTGGACGTGCTGGTCATCGACGGGCTGCGCTATACGCATCACCCGACCCACATGTCGGTCGACCAGGCATTGGAAGTGATCGAGCAGGTCCGTCCCCGCCGCGCCTACCTGACCCACATCGCCCACGACATCAAACACGCCGACCTCGAACCGAAACTGCCCGAGCATGTTTTCCTGGCCTACGACGGCCTGACGTTGCAGAGCGATGAATGAAATCCCCGTTTGGGGGACGATGGGGGTTCGCCGAATGATGTTGACGGCCCTTGCCGTTGATCAGGCCGCGCGGCGACGGCGCGACAGAACACACATCACGGCGCCGCCGATGAGCAGGATCGTCGTCGGTTCGGGAACGACGGCTCCGCTGACCAACAGGGAAAAGTCCTGCGATCCGCCGAGCAGCGAGCCGGTGTCGCCGATGTGCAGCGTGAACAGCGTGTCGATGGCCAGCGCATCGATTAACACCTGCTCGACATTATCGACGTGGTTGGCCGTGGTGCGCACCGCCGCGTTGGTCGGATTGAGAATGTCCAGCGTCCACGGGTGGTAGGTCGTCCCTCCCACCGTGATCGACAGATCCAGATCGTTGACCAGCACGCCGGTGCGGTTATCCAGCCCGGACTGGGCCGTGCCCTGCGGATCGGTCCAGACGAGTGTGGCCTTGACCTCGCCGCCGATGGCCTTGAACGTCATGTCGATGTCGAGGTTGTCGGTCTTGGTCAGTTCAAAAAGATGGTCTTCGCGGGTGGCGGTGGGTTCGGTGATGGCCTCGGTGATGAACTCGGCGGACGCGGCGGCGTTGACCATGCCGTAGCCCGTGGCGTAATCCGGTCCGACCGTCCCCGCACCGGCCGTGACATCCGTGGCGGTATGCATCAGGTAGCCCTTCTGCGTGGCCGAGAGCACCTTCAGGTTCGCATCGTTCTTTTCGTTTCGGAAATGCTCGATGAGCAAAGCCGCGGTGCCGGCGACGTTCGGGGAAGCCATGGACGTGCCCGACGAGGTTGCGTAGAAGTTGTCGCCATTGTCGTGCGTGGAGATCAGGCCCGCCCCGTTGCCCACCACGTTCACGCCCAGTCGGCCGTCGTCCGTGCCGCCGTAGCTGGAGAAGGAGGTGATCGACATCGCCGCGCCGTTGTGCGGATCGACGGTGTGATCGTTCATGGCGCCGACCACCAGCGTGTTTTTCGCGGTCTGCCCGCCGTTGGAAAGACTGTCGTAACCCGTGCCCCCGTCGCCATCGCTTGGCGGCGCGGCGTAATCGGCGGTGCTGACGACATACCATCCGCCGCCCTCGTTGCTGACGAAGGTCGTGGGCGCGGTGGAGAAATAAGCCAGGTACTGGTTGACGCCGCCGGTGTTGTTAAACGAATCGTTGCGGTCGTTCCCGGCCGCCCAGACGCTCAGCACGTGCGAATGATCGTGAAGCACCGTGTCGAGATTGCGGCTGGTTGAGGTGTAAGCGCCGAAGTAGATATCCTCCACGCCGGACAAAGACCGATCGCCGCGCCACCGATCGCGATTGCCGACGGAGGTGGACGCCGGGCCGCTCCAGCCCCGACCGAAACTGTATGAATGGTTCGATACGTCGATCAGGTTCGCATCGGCATTCAGTTCGTTCACATCGTTGGTCCAGTTTCGGCTGCGGATGGTCACCTCGGTCGCCATGCCCTCGGCCGGTGCATAGGCCCCCTTGGCGCCGATCGTTCCGGCGACGTGCGTGGCATGGGAATGGGTGCTGCCCCCGTCGACCTGGATCACCCGCGATCCGGACCCGGTCTGAAACTCCTGGTGCGTGCTCAGCACCAGTCCGGCGTCCCAGACCCCCGCCACCACACCCGAGCCGGTCAGACTCAAGCCCAACCCACCGCCGCTCTTCAGTTGATCGGCGTTGGTCGAGTCGGCCGCGTTGGCGTTCAATGTAATGTACTGGTGGAGCGTCCCCTCGTCCTGTCCGAACGACGGTGTCGCAAAGCACGCCACGGTCATCAGGGCCGAGGCAATCCAGGCAAGCGCATGACAGGCGCGCACATTTAACCTCTTCTCCGATGTTCTCACGATGAAACTCCCGTAGAGACAGTCTCCGTCCATGACAGCGCCACACCGGCGATGCCGCTGCTCTCTCTGGGGCTCATTTCTCTCTTCGGGAATCGATAGGATGTGTGGCGTCAGGTGACCGATGACATGCGGCCACAACAAAAACACCAACAAAAAAAGCGGAGAGAGCCGTTCGGCCCTCTCCGCTTTTTTTGTTGGTGTTTTTGTTGTGGCCGCATGTCATCGGTCACCTGACGCCACACATCCTATCGATTCCCGAAGAGAGAAA
>JANQHK010000129.1 GCA_028282685.1 Phycisphaeraceae bacterium | reverse complement strand
CTGCACCAGGTACGTCGCGCCGGCGTAGCCCATGAATGGCGTGCCGGCGCGACGTACCTGGTGCAGGAAATCTGCAATGCCCTGTTCGACGCGTTGTTCCACATCCTGCCGCTCGGCACCGATCTCGACAAGGTCGACCCAACGCCCGCGCGGCTCCACATGGAGCTGCCCTGGGATGAAGCGGCGAAGGCGGCATTCGACGAACTTATCGACGCACAACCGGTTCTCGTCCGCATCTCCGCGGCGAAACGGCTGCGTGACGCGGCGGAGCGCGCTGCACGCTCAGCGGGCGAAGACCGCGTAACGGCAAACCGCGTTACGGAAGAGCGGCGGGCATTGGTGGAGGGTCAGGTGTGATGCGAACCCATGCACGTGACATCGGAACGTTTGGTTTCAACAAGGCGACTTCTTTTCGTCGGCTTCAGATTGGGAGGGGAAGGTCATGAGAAGCGACACGATGAGCGATGTTTCCAGCAGAGCGATCAGGCGACATCAGAAGAGTGATCTCAGAATCATCTACGGCGTCAGTTTTCTCTTGTTCCTGACGGCCGCAATCATTCTGCGCGTCATGCCCTGGCGTTGGCGCCTTTTCGGCGGACGCGGGACCGACCGGTCTGTTTTCGAAGAGGCGCGGGCGACGACGAACCGGATCATGCCGTTCGTCTTCATGGCCTGACGCGACGAGTTTCGCCTGGGTGAAACCGGGTGGATGACTGCCGCGGTGAAATCCGCGGCGCACACGCCCCTCCGTTTGGCGGGGCAGGCAGCAGAAGTACCGAAAGAAGGAGGGTACCTCATGGCTGATCGAGATGCCTCACTATCCGGTCTAACTCCGGAAGAGGCGCAGGAATTTCACGGCGTTTTTATGACGAGCTTCATCATATTCACGGTGATAGCCATCATAGCGCACGTCCTCGTTTGGATGTGGCGTCCGTGGCTTCCGGGTCCCGAAGGCTACACGTCCCTGGATCAGGGCGTGCAGTTCGCGGCGACCTTTTTAACGTCAATCGTAACGTAGGAGGGAAGATCAATGTGGAGAGTCTGGCTTCTCTTCGACCCGCGAAGGACGCTGGTTGCAGTGTTCACGTTCCTGTTCGCGCTGGCAATTCTGATTCACTTCATCTTGCTCAGCACGGCCCGGTTCAACTGGCTAGAAGGGCCTGCCCCGGCAGCCGCTCAACTGTTCTCGCCTCCGGCCGCCACAGCCACAGTAGGCGAGATCAAACGAGCCTAGCCCATGCAATCGCGGTGGTGGACGGGAACGGAGCGACGCTTCCGTTCTCGCCCACCGCCGAAAAACTCAAGCCGACGGGTTGAACGTTCGGCGCTTAGAAAGACGAGGTAAGAGCGATGGCCATGCTCAGCTTTGAACGGAAGTACCGGGTCCGGGGCGGAACGCTTCTGGGCGGGGATTTGTTCGACTTCTGGGTCGGGCCGTTCTACGTCGGGTTTTTCGGTGTTACGACGATATTCTTCACGGTTCTCGGCACCAGTCTGATTTTGTGGGGCGCCGCGCTCGGCCCCACATGGAACGTCTGGCAGATCAACATCGCGCCACCCGATCTCAAATACGGGCTCGGGTTCGCTCCGTTGCGGGAGGGCGGGCTCTGGCAGCTCATCACAATTTGCGCGATGGGCGCATTTGTGTCATGGGCGCTGAGGCAAGCCGAGATCGCGCGCAAGCTCGGCATGGGGCTGCACATTCCGTTTGCGTTCAGCGTCGCTGTCTTCGCCTACTTCACGCTGGTCGTGATCCGTCCCGTATTGCTCGGCGCGTGGGGTCACGGGTTCCCGTACGGTATCTTCAGTCATCTCGACTGGGTTTCGAACGTCGGATACCAGTATCTGCATTTCCACTACAATCCGGCGCATATGCTCGCGATTACCTTCTTCTTCACGACCGTCCTGGCGCTGGCTCTGCACGGAGGTCTGGTGCTCTCCGCGGCCAATCCCGCGCGCGGCGAGACCGTGAAAACGCCCGAGCACGAAGATACGTTTTTCCGCGACGCCATCGGCTATTCGATCGGCACGCTCGGCATCCACCGGCTCGGCCTGTTCCTCGCCCTGTCCGCAGGATTCTGGAGCGCAGTCTGTATCGTCATCAGCGGACCGTTTTGGACCCGAGGCTGGCCTGAATGGTGGGATTGGTGGCTGAAGCTGCCGATCTGGAGCTAGAGGGAGTTAGGTTTCATGCCTGAATATCAGAACATCTTCACGCGGGTGCAGATCGGGGGGCCGCCTGAAGAAGGCGTTGCCCTTGGCCGCGGCACCTGGATCCGGCAGGGCAAACCCTTCTTCTCATATTGGCTGGGCGTTATCGGAAACGCGCAGCTGGGTCCGATCTATCTCGGGTGGACGGGCGTCGCCTCGATCATCTGCGGTATCGTTGCAATCGAGATCATCGGCCTGAACATGTGGGCCTCGGTCAACTGGGATCCGGTTCAGTTCATTCGCCAGTTGCCCTGGCTTGCGCTTGAGCCGCCCGGGCCGGAATACGGTCTGAAAGTTCTGCCGCCGCTGCGCGAGGGCGGGTGGTGGCTCATCGCCGGCTTCTTCCTCACCGCCTCGATCCTGTTGTGGTGGCTGAGGATGTACCGCCGCGCCCGTGCGCTCGGCATGGGCACGCATGTCGCCTGGGCGTTCGCTGCCGCGATCTGGCTCTACCTCGTTCTCGGCTTCATCCGGCCCGTGTTGATGGGCAGCTGGAGCGAGGCTGTTCCATTCGGCATCTTCCCGCATCTTGACTGGACAGCTGCGTTCTCCATCCGGTACGGGAACCTGTTCTATAACCCGTTCCACTGCCTCTCGATCGCGTTCCTCTACGGCGCCACGCTGCTGTTCGCGATGCACGGTGCCACCATCCTGGCCGTCAGCCGGTTCGGAGGGGACCGTGAACTCGAGCAGATCGTCGACCGGGGAACCGCATCGGAGCGCGCCGCCCTCTTCTGGCGCTGGACGATGGGCTTCAATGCGACGATGGAATCCATTCATCGCTGGGCGTGGTGGTTCGCGGTGCTGTGTCCGCTGACAGGCGGTATCGGTATCCTCCTGACGGGCACGGTTGTCGACAATTGGTACCTCTGGGCGGTCGAGCACCATGTTGCACCGTCATATCCTGAGGTCTTCCCGCCGGTGAGCGATCCGGCCGCATCTTCTGGAGCAGGACAATGAAACTGACCGTTTCACTAACCGCCGTGGTGATCGCACTGCTGGGCGTCGCGGTCGCCGCATCCGGATGGGTTCGTCCCCCTCTCGACTCGATCCAGACCGGCTTTCGCGGCCTTGGCATGGAGGAGATCGTCAATCCGCGGGCCGAGGCGAAACTGAAAGCCGAGAACCAGGCCCCCGAGGCGCTGGACCCGCCCGAACCGGGCGGTCCATCCGCTGCGTCGGTCTATGAGAATGTTCAGGTCCTCGGAAACCTGAGCCAGAACGAGTTCGACAGGCTGATGCTCGCGATAACGGAATGGGTCGCGCCGGAGGAAGGCTGTCTCTACTGCCACAACGACGAAAACCTCGCATCCGATGACGTCTACACCAAGATCGTTGCCAGGAAGATGATCGAGATGACCTGGCACATCAATTCGGACTGGACCGATCATGTCGGCGAGGTCGGCGTCACCTGCTACACCTGCCACCGCGGCAA
>JANQHK010000133.1 GCA_028282685.1 Phycisphaeraceae bacterium | reverse complement strand
AGGTCGGCCCGCCCGGTGTAAACCCAGAGGGTGTCGCTGTCGGCGTTCCACTCGATGCGCCGCAGTTCGGAAAGGTTGGGCGTTCCGTTGGCGCGGCTGTCGCCGGTCCACAGCACCACGTAATCGTCGCCGAAGTCCAGCACCGACTGCGCCGTGCGAAAAGCCGTGCCCAGTCGCGTATCCAGGACGCGCAGTTTGACGACGGCGCTGCGCTGCTGGCGATCGCGATCGACACTGTGGGACATGGAAAACAGCATCGCGGCGATCCCGGCGCCGATCATTCCCGTGATCGTCAGCGAAAGCAGCAGCTCGGTCAGTGTCAGACCGGTGCGGTGCGATTGGTGGATCGGTCGTATCATGATCGCGGCTCGGGGATGAATCGTTCCAGGGTCCATTGCATGCCGTTTTGGCCCGTGACGGTGATCGTGACGCGCAGGCCGTTCACGCTGGAAAACGTCAGCACCGACTGGGAGGATTCGTTGCTGCACGTCACCGCGCGATCGAACGTCTGGTAGTTCGCATCGAGCGATTCTCCGAACGCATCGGTCAGCGCCCCGGCCTGTTCGGACATGCCGTGGTAGTCGTCCATGTTGTCGAAACCGACGCGGCCGGTCTCTCCGCTGTCGGGCCCGAGCCCCGTTGCGCCTTGCGGATCCTCGTAGGGCTTGGAGAGGATTTCCTCGAGCAGGGATTCGGCCAGAAGCACGGCGCGGACTTCCTCGACGCTGTGGGCGGCCTGCATTTCCCCGGCCCAAAGGGTTTGCAGCAGGCCCACCGTCGCGCCGGCGAGTATCAGGATCGCAATGAGACACTCGGCCAGCGAGTAACCGCGGCCGCGCGGACGACTGCCGTTATGACGAAGATTTCGTTTCATCGTTATCCTTCCCTTCATACCCACGATGCTTTCCCCGTGGGTTTTATCGACCGTTCTCCGGCACGAATCAACCGGCTCGGACTTATGACGCCACAACACGCGAAGCGGTGAACAGCGGCACCATCAGCGCCACGGCGATGAATCCGATAATCGAGCCCATCACGATGATCATCAGGGGTTCGATAAACTGCGTGGCTGTTTTGATGGCGCGGTCGTATTCTTTCTGCGCGAATTTCGCCAGGTGGTCAAAGACCAGCCCGAGCTGGCCCGACTGGTCGCCGCTGCTGACCATCTGGACGAAGGGGGCGGGAATGAGGGGGCTGGCCATGAGCGGCTGGGAGATGCGCTCGCCGTGCTTGATGCGCTCGCTGACATCGTCCCATAACTGCCGGTAGTAATGATTCTGCGCGACATCGCGCGTGATGTGCAGGACATCGACGAGCGGGACGCCGGCGTTGATCAGGTCGCCGATAACACGGAACGCCCGCGCCTGGCCGAGCTTGTGGAACACCCCGCTGAACACCGGCACATTGAGTTTCAACCAGTCGCGCTGGCGCCGGCCGAATTGCATTTTCTGCCAGAAGCAGAATATCGCACCGATCACCACGGCGCCGGCGATCCAGTAGAGATAATGCTGCGTGAGATTGTCGGACAGGTTCATCAGGAAGCGCGTGGGCCCGGGCAGCGCAGCGCCGCGCGACTTGAAGATGACCACGAAGCGCGGCAGGATGACCGTGAGCAGAAAGATCGTCACCGCCAGGGACGCCAGCAACATGAACACGGGGTACATCAGCGCGCCGCGGATGCGCTTGATCACCTCGTACTCGTATTCCAGGTAATCGGCGATCTGCGCCAGCACGGCGCCCATGGTGCCGCTCGCCTCGCCGGACCGCACCAGCGCGATCGAGGCCGGGGGAAAGGCCTTGGGATACTGACCCAGGGCGTCGGACAGGGGCTTGCCTTCGCGTACGTTTTGCGCCACGTCGTCGATGATGTTGCGGAACTTGTCGCTGCTGCCGGACAGGGCCAGACTGTTCAGCGCGTCGCTGAGCGTGACGCCGGCGTCCACCATCACGGACAACTGCGAGAAAAACCACATCACCTGCTGACGCCCGGCGGAGCGACCGCTGGAACCGGCGCGCGCGCGGACGGTCGAAGGATCCCGCGCCTCGCCGAGGTGCGTGACAAACAGCGACTGCTGCATGAGCTGGCGACCGGCTTCGGCCATCGTGCCGGCATTGACCAGACCGCTGACCATCTCGCCGCTGTCGTTTCGTGCACGGTATGCAAATTGAGCCATGATCGACTCCCGAATCCTGTTGCCATCCGTGGGCAGGCGATCCGCCGGCCGCCGCGGTCACGGACGAAGTTAAACTCCGCCGGGCGCCTCCTGCTCACCGGCCTGCATCTGCACGTCGGTGTAAGAGACGGCCTCGAACAATCCGTTCAGCCCGATCAGTCCCTGCTCGGCCTTGGCCAGACCGTCTTCGAGAAGCGTGCGGTAGCCGCGCTCCCGGCCGCGCTCGCGGATCTCGCTGAGACTGACCAGTCCGTTCGGCCCGGCCACCATCTGTTCATCGGTCAGCAGCAATTCATGCACGGCGGTTCGCCCGGTGTATCCGCTCTGCTGGCAGTTGGCGCAGCCCTCGCTTTCGAAAAGGTGCGGGGGCGGATCCCCCGTGCCCGCGAAACTGCCGATCATCTCGGTCATGGACGGATTCAGCGTGGTCTCGCGGCGGCATTTGGGGCACAGGCGCTTGACCAACCGCTGGGCCAGAACGGCGCGCAACGATGCGGCGACGAGATACGGCTCAACGCCCATGTTCACCAGGCGCACCACGGCGCTGGGCGCATCGTTGGTGTGCAACGTGGCCAGGACGAGGTGGCCGGTCAGCGCGGCCTCGGCGGCGAGCTTGGCCGTCTCGGTGTCGCGGATTTCGCCGACCATCACGATGTCCGGATCCTGACGCAACAGCGAGCGCAGGGCGGTGGCGAACGTGAAGCCCGCCTTGGCATTGACCTGAAACTGGTTGATCCCCTTCATGTTGTATTCGACGGGATCTTCGATGGTGCTGATGTTGCGTTTCTCGGAGGCGATTTCGTGAAGCGCCGCGTAGAGGGTGGTGGTCTTGCCGCTGCCGGTCGGGCCGGTCACCAGAACAATGCCGTTGGCGCAGCGGATGGCGCTGCGGAACCCTTCGAGCAAGTCGGGCGAGAACCCGAGTTTCTCGAGGTTGAGTATCTGCTGCTTGTCGTCGATGATGCGCATCACGATCTTTTCGCCGTACTTGGTGGGCATGGTCGAGACGCGCAGATCGATGGGGCGGTTGGCGTACATGATGGTCAGGCCGCCGTCCTGCGGCAGACGGCGCTCGGAAATGTCCATGGACGCCATGATCTTGATGCGGCTGACCAACGCCGGCATCAGCTTGTAGGACGGACGCATCTGCTCGATCAGATCGCCATCCCGGCGATAACGCACCCGGCACATTTTGTCTTCCGGCTCGACATGGATATCGCTGGCCTTCTGTTTGACGGCCTGGAGGATGATGTAATCGACCAGCCGAATCAGCGGCGAATCGGAAGCCGCCTCCTGAAGATCGTTCAGACTTTCTTCGTCCTCCTCCGGCTCATCGGTGATCAGCGTCAGCTCTTCAACATTCAGGTCGTCCAGGGTCTGGGAGTAGGAATCTTCGGTCGGGGCGTGGGCTTGCTCATTGTCATCGGCGCCGATGCCCAGTTCATCGTGCATGCGACGGATGTCGTCCCCGCTGGCCGCCACCACCTGCACGTGATGGCCAGTCTTGCGCGTGATCTCCTCGATAAGCAGAACGTTGGCGAAATCCTCCATCGCCAGGGTGAGCCAGCCGTCCACCACCGACAACGGCAAGACGTTGTGGCGGCGCATCTTCTCGGCCGGCAGAACATTCAGGGCATCGTCGTTGATGATCGAGCGGTTCAGCTGCGCGAAGGGGATGCCGAGGAACGACGCCAGCGCGGCCACCAGCTTGTTTT
>JANQHK010000030.1 GCA_028282685.1 Phycisphaeraceae bacterium | reverse complement strand
TCTGGCCAACTGCGCAATCGGCGTCTCAGGCGATACGGTGCAATACGTCGTCATCGACGGCCGGCGATACAGTCACGTGGTCGATCCGCGCAGCGGACTGGGGCTGACCGAACGCGCCATGTGCATCGTGATTGCCCGGCGCGGCGTGGTCTGCGATCCGCTGGCCACCATCGGCACTCTCATGGACTCCAAGCCATTGGACCAGCTGATCCACAATCACGCTCCGCAAGTCAAGCAATACTGGCGCTTCATCTCGACGTGCAACGACGATCGCATCAAGCATCGCGTTCCACCGCCGACACGTTGAAGCCGGTGCGTCAGGTTTGCGAAAGTGCCATCCGGGTGAAGTGAAAAAAACCCGCGCCGCTCCAGAATACGGAACGACACGGGCTTCCGGGGGCAAAGTTAATACGACAACGGCCGATTGACTATTGGGCAACTGGCAGCAAGTCGGCAATAGGCCGAGACGCGAAATGAAGTTCGGGCCTCCCCCCGGAAGCCGTACATCCGATTGCATCAACCCTCCGCCAAATCAATCCGATTGCCGGGTGGTTGACGATTATATCGGTAATCGCTGGTATGTCCATGAAGAAAATCAAAGGGAAAAAACAGGCCTTGTTGCAGTAGAAGTATTTTCCCGAACCCATACAAGGGATGGCCTTATATTGAAATCACCCCTCCGATGTGTCGTAAATTTCATCCGCACCTTTCGCAAACAATTGCCACATAACGTTCTGGGCGTCAAGATGAAATTCTGCGCACGCGTTTTCCAAACAATATTGACATAACTAATATTACAAACAGCACCGCCACCACGCATGCCCCCGGACTCAGGTTCCCCGCCTCCAGGGCCAGCACCAATCCGCCCGCAGCCCCGCCCAGGCCCACCGCCGCGCTCAGGCCCAGAACGGCCCCGAGCCGCCGGCTTAACTGCAACGCCGCCGCGCCGGGAACCACCAGCAACGCGCTGACCAGGATGAAACCCACCAGGCGAATGCTGACCACGATCACCAGCGCCAGCAGGATCAGTAGAAGATATTCCATGAAGCGCATCGGTACGCCGTAGACGCGCCCGACGGTCGGATCGAACGTGTAAAACACCCACGCCTTGAACAGCAGCGCGCCGATGGCAAGGACTGCCGCGGCCATCACCACCGCCGACCACATCCCCGCCGCGCCCACCGTCCAGGGCGAACCGAAAAGGATCTGCTCCCAGGGTGTGGTGTACGCGCCGGCGCCGAACAGGTTGCGATACCATTCGTACTGCACAAACGCAATGCGCAGGTTCTGTAACAGCACTCCCAGCGCCATGGCGACGACAAGCAGGATGCCGATGGCGGCATCGAATCCGATGCGCCGCCGCGCCAGCAGCGCGATGCCGATCGCCGCGGCAAGACAGACGGCCAGCACCACCGCGTCCTGGGCCAGCCCGGTCAATCCACAGAAGGCCGCCAGCCCCACGCCGCCGAAACCCGCATGGCTGATGCCCTGTCCGATGAACGCCATCCTGCGCAACACCACGATCACGCTGAGCAGTGAGCAGGCCAGCCCCACCGCGACCGCGGCGACCATCGCATGCTGTGCCCAGACCTGATGGGTATCCGCCCCGAAGAGCATCTCAAAAGTGCGCATGATGAATCAGGGTATCACGCGGACGGGTTGCGGGCCATGGGCTGTGGACCCGGCGTGGTCACGTCAGTGATTCGAGGACCTGTGGCGCGATGCGGCGACATCGCGGTTAATTCATCGGACACAAAAAAACCGGGCCGAGGCCCGGTGGGTTTTGCTTCACATCCCGCCGATCACGGATCAATACCGGCTGACTTTCGCCGTGGGTGCCGAGCCGACGCCGATGCCCGCCACGCCGGTGCTCCGCCGTTGATAGCGCACGTTGGCGGACCGGTACCGGGTCTGGCCGGTGTTGCTGTAGCCGGCGGAGTGGGTGGTGTAAACGGGTGCCGCGCCGGTACTCATGTAGCGATCCGATGGCGAGAAACCGAGCCGCGCATGGACGTACTTCGGGGCGCGGACGATCAGCATGCCGTTGTGATAGCGGATGCTGGCGACCGTTCCGCCGTTACGGAACCACAGGTCCGGAGCGATGGTCTGGGCGATCATTTCGGCCAACCGCTCGCCCTTTTCCGTTTTGGGCAGGCGCGGCTCCTCTTCCGTGGAGGTTTCTTCCCAAACGCCGATTCCGCCCACATCATCGGTGGCGATGGAGGACAGGTCGAATTCGGGCGCCTCGGTGAAATTGGGCGCATCGTAAAGCAGATCGCCGACGGGATAGATTTTCACAACGGTGCGGCGGTTGGCCTGCTCGCGCGTCATCACGCGCACGATCCACCGGTCGACATCAAGGTAGAGATTCTCTTCGGTGACTTGCATGAAGATCGCTTCCAGCGCCTTCTGCGCCGGGATGCCCCGGAAATTCAGCCGAACCGGCGTGTCGGGATCGATACCGGCCAGTTGCAGCGAGTCCCAGTTGATCACCAGGTTCAACCCGGCCATGTCGGCGATGTAGGACACGGCGGATTTCGCCGTCGCCCCATCGATGTTGACCGGAATGCGCGTCCGCAGACGTACGAGTTGGTTGTCCGAGCGTGCCTGTCGGCCGGAGTAGATGGCGGCGCGGGCGGGTGCGACCGGTCGCGTGGAGTCGGTCACCCAGGCGCGGCGGGTGGTGGTGCTCCGTATGGAGCCCTCCCTTGCATCGATGCGAACCTGCCCCCAAACCCCTGCGGTCACCGTCAGAACCAAAGCCATTGCGGTTAATGCGGTGCGGTGTGTCATGGCGAAAATCTCCTGGTATGTGTCGCCGTTCACCAGTATAGACGTTCGGCAATCCAGGCGCATGAAAAAATCGACCTGGCAGAGAAAAAACGACGGCCATACACCAATGGGGCTCAAAACACCGATTCAATCAACCACAATCTCCCCGTTCGTGGCTGTGAGTTTGGCGTAGCAATCGCTCAGGCGCCGGGTCATCGGGCCGATCCTTCCTGAGCCGATGGGGCGGCCGTCCAATTCGACAACCGCAGCCAGCTCGCCCATGGTGCCGGTGCAGAACATCTCGTCGGCGGCGTAAAGTTCGGCCGGAGTGATATTGCGCTCGCTGTGATCGATGCCGTTCTGGATGCACAGCGCGATCACCGTGGCGCGTGTGATGCCCTGCGGACAGGCGATGCAGGTGGACGTTTCCACGCGCTTGTTTTTCACGATGAAGACGTGCGTGGCGTTGGTCTCGGCCAGAAAGCCCCGTGTATCCAGCAGCAGCGCGTCGTCGACGTCGGCGGCATTGGCCTCCAGCTTCGCCAGGATGCTCGTCAGTTGGTTGCACGAATGGATTTTCTGATCGAGCACATTTTCCGGCGGACGACGCACCGTCGCCGTGATCAGTCTCAGACCCGCCTTGCTGTAAACCGGCGGCTTGTGCTCGGCGAGAATGAAAAACGAACATCCCTTCTGGTTGATGCGCGGATCGAGTCCGGAGGTGTACTTCAGGCCGCGGCTGACCGTCAGGCGGATGTGCACGCCGTCGGTCATGTCGTTGGCTGCGAGCGTGCGCTTGATTTCATCGACAAGCTTCTGCCGGTCGGGCAGCCCCTCGTACTGCAGCATTCGCGCCGACTGGTACAGCCGAACCAGATGTTCGGAGAGCTTGAAAATGCGGCGATCGTAGAGGCGCAGCCCTTCCCAGACGCCGTCGCCGTTCTGCACGGCCGAATCGAAAGGGCTGACGCCGGCCCGGTCGCGGTGGACCAGTTCGCCGTTGATGTTGACAATCAGATCCTTGTTCTTCGGATTGAATTGCTGATGCATGATTGGACCCCCGGTCGGTTGGATTGTGTGAAACCTGCCAGTACGGGCGCATCAATCAGGCGTGATGCGATACGACCATAGTTTACGATAATACGGCTCAGCGCGTTCGGCCAGTTCCACCAGATCCGGAGGAACGTGATCGGGCCTCGGCCGGGGCTTGACCGGACGAAACCACGTCGAACCGTAGGTCTTCTCGTACCAGTGAGGCCCCCAGACACCATCGGTGGAGCGCGGACCGGGAGGCCAGTGCAACATGCTGTCCATGAACTCGATTCCCATCTTTTCACACAGCCGACGCAACATCGGCTCGGGCGCGGCCTGGATATCTTCCGAATCGACAACGGGCGGCACCCGGCCGGTCTTCTCGATCACGCGCTCGAAGATTTCCAGTTGTTGCGGCAGGCCGATCGCCTCCAGCGAAGCGTCGCCGATGATTTCGTTGTAGCTGAGGATCACGCGCAGCGGATCGCGAATCAGGAAGGCGTGGTCGAGCCGATCCAGCCAATCGCGCCCGACGTGATCGAGCATGTGCTGGGACATGTGCTTCTGGTAGAAGAGCGTTTTTCCGTTCGGTAACGATCCGGTAAGCCACTCGGCCACTTTTTCCCAGTCGGCTTCGTGGTGTTCGATAATCAGGTCGGCCGCGGGATGTCGGTAGCCGGTTTCACGGAGGTAATGGGCGTAGAGCGGTTCGTCACAGACCACCGTATCGGAACGGTTGCCGAACGAGCGCATCATGGCCGTGCTGATGTTGCGTGGTCCGGACCACATGGCAATACGTTTTACGGCGGTGGCGGTTTTCATGACGCGGAAATGCTAGCGGGAAGCTCGCAGGAAAAAAAGCTGGAGCGGCGGGTTTTGTATTGCGGAAATGGAACCGGTATATCTTCGATCGCCAGCTAAACAGACAGGCCGATTTTGCCGATTACAAGGACTGCCGGCAAGGGACGAAAAGATGAACCGATAACCCCCTCCCTCCGGCCGAAGAAATCGCCAGCACCAAATAAATCCGACTGTGGGCTTTGCCGATAAACGCCCTAGAGGGCGAGTCGAACAATCGCCCCGACAAGGTAGAGGGATAATTGATGGCACGTCAGAAAGATGTCCTGACCACCGGCGAAGTTGCCAAAATCTGCAACGTCGCCCCCCGCACCGTGAGCAAGTGGTTCGATTCCGGCCAACTCCGTGGCTACCGGATTCCCGGTTCCAAAGACCGGCGCATTCCCCTGCCCAGTTTGATCCGCTTCATGAAGCAGCACCAGATTCCCATGGACGGGCTGCAAACCGGGCAGACGCGCATCCTGATTGTCGATGACGAGGCGGAAATCGTCGACGTGCTCAAACAGGTCCTTGGCGAACAAGCCAATTACGAAGTGCATACCGTGGCCAGCGGTTTCGCCGCCGGTATCGAGTGCGAAAAATTCAGACCCCATGTCATGCTGCTCGACGTGCATCTCGGTGACCTGGACGGCCAGGCGGTCTGCAACAACATCAAGGACAACCCCGATCTGCAGATCACCAAGGTCATCGCGATGAGCGGCAAGCTCACCGACGGCCAAGCCCATCAGCTGTTGCACAAGGGCTTCGACGGCTACCTCAAGAAGCCGTTCCATATTCGCCAGGTGATCGAGACGATCGAGGACGCCGTGGCATTGGTGTATTAACGGAAAACGGAAATCCGGGGGAGGGAAAACAAATAGTCCGGTGGAACGCCGGGCTCATCGTCGCCGCCAGGGAGGGTCGCGGCGCGACGCCGCCAGAGAAGGCAACGGCACGGGGACCGTGCCCAAAGCGTCACCCCGGGCCGCGCGGCGGGAACACACGCGGCCTTTTTCGTTGATCTGCCCGCCTCACGCAAGTCAGATGTGCCTGCCTTTGACGCCAATTCTTCAATTCTTGCTTAAATAAGACAGAATCGTTAATCTATGCCCCGTTTTACGCACCGCTCGTCCACGGCATTGGTGCGTAATCCCCTGCCAATGAAGTTCTTACGCTTATCGCACAAGGAGCACCCACGGTGAACGGAAAACGTTTATTTACAGGTTTGATGGCCTGCATCGCCCTTTTGGCGGTCGCTGGACCGGCCCTGGCCGCCGATGGCGGCGAAGCAGCCGGCCGACAACCCGAGTGGTGGTGGTGGCTGGCCCCGGCCTGTGCGACCATCGCGCTGGTCATGGCCATCATCTTCTACAAGGGCATGATGGCCCACAGTGAAGGCACCGACCGCATGAAGGAGATCGCCCAGCACGTCCGTGAAGGGGCGATGGCCTACCTCACGCGGCAGTACAAAGTCGTGACGATCTTCTTCCTCGTCGTCTGCGGCGCGCTGGCGTTCATGGCCTTCGGCCTGAATGTGCAGCACCCGCTGGTGCCCTTTGCCTTCCTGACCGGTGGTATCTTCTCCGGCCTGGCCGGCTTCTTCGGCATGAAGACCGCCACCAACGCCTCGGCCCGTACCGCCCAGGCCGCCAGCGAATCGCTGGACAAGGGCCTGAAGGTCGCCTTCCGCGCCGGCTCGGTCATGGGCCTGGTGGTGGTGGGCCTGGCGCTGATCGACATCTGCGCCTGGTTCGTCGCCCTGTACATGATGACCGACATGTCTTTGGAAACCATCACCGTGGTCATGCTCTGCTTCGGCATGGGCGCCTCCAGCCAGGCGTTGTTCGCCCGTGTCGGTGGTGGCATCTACACCAAGGCCGCGGACGTCGGCGCCGACTTGGTCGGTAAAGTCGAAGCCGGTATCCCTGAAGACGATCCCCGCAACCCGGCCACCATCGCGGACAACGTCGGCGACAACGTCGGCGACGTCGCCGGCATGGGTGCCGACCTTTACGAATCCTACTGCGGTTCGATCCTGGCCACCGCGGCACTGGGTGTGGCGGCTGTGACCTTCGGCGGCGCCGATTTCATGGCTTCGCTGTCCCCGGCGTTGACCGAACTGGCCAACCAGGAGCACGGCATCGATAAGGTCGCCTTCCGCTTCCTCGCCGCTCCGATGATGATGGCCGCCATCGGCATCATCCTTTCGATCATCGGTATCTTCCTGGTCTCCACCAGGGAAGGCGCTTCGATGAAGCAACTGATGTGGGCTTTGAACAAGGGTATCTGGGGTTCGTCGCTGCTGGTCATTGCCGGTGCATTCGGTGTCGTCTGGTTCCTCGGCCTGCCCATGGGTATCTTCTGGGCGGTGACGATCGGCCTGGGCGTCGGCCTGGTCATCGGTTACGGAACCGAGTTCTACACCTCCGCTTCCTACAAGCCGACCAAGAAAATCTCCGAGCAAGCCGTCTCCGGTACCGGCCCGCTGATCATCGGCGGTATCGCTGAAGGCATGATCTCGACCTGGATTCCCATCATCGCCGTGGCATTCGGTATGATCCTCAGCTTCTCGCTCTGCGGCGGTTTTGAGAACCTGCTGATGGGTCTGTACGGCGTGGGCATTGCGGCCGTCGGCATGCTCAGCACGCTGGGTATCACGCTGGCCACCGACGCCTACGGCCCGATCGCCGACAACGCCGGCGGTAACGCTGAAATGTCCGAACTCGACCCGCAGGTCCGCGAGCGTACCGACGCCCTGGACTCCCTGGGTAACACCACCGCCGCCATCGGCAAGGGCTTCGCCATCGGTTCGGCCGCTCTGACCGCCCTGGCCCTGCTGGCTGCATACGTTGAGGAAGTTCGCGTGGGCATCCACCGTGAAGTGGCTGAGGCCTACGTGAGCGTCGAAGGTGATAACTACGGCGTGATCGTCCTCGATCCCTACACCCAGGAAAACGATGCCAAGTTCCTCGCTGATCATCCGGAAAAAGAAGGCCTGTCCAAATACGGCAAGTACGGCCTGGCATTGCCCGGCGGCGAAGTCGGCAAGGAAACTTCTGTCGTCTCCTTGTTCGAAGCCAAGGGTGGCGGCGGCGTTCCCCTGACCCTGCCCAACGGTAAATCGGTCAACGTCACCACGAATCAGTATTTCGCTTCCATTCCCGCCGCTGAAGCTTACACCCAGGGCAAAGCCGGTCTTGAAGACTTCATGACGTATTACAACGTGACACTGATGAACCCGAAGGTGCTGATCGGTATTTTCGCCGGCGTGCTGATGGTGTTCGTGTTTGCGGCGATGACGATGCAGGCCGTGGGCCGCGCCGCGATGGCGATGGTGATGGAGGTGCGTCGCCAGTTCAAGGAAATCCCGGGCATCATGGAAGGCAAGGCCACGCCGGAGTATGCCAAGTGCGTGGAGATTTCAACCGCCGGCGCTCAGAAAGAAATGATTATCCCGACGCTGCTGGCCGTGGGCGCTCCGATTGTGGTGGGCCTGATTCTCGGTGTTGGTGGCGTGTTGGGTCTGCTGGTCGGCGGCCTGTGTTCCGGTTACGCGGTGGCGGTCTTCATGGCCAACGCCGGCGGCGCATGGGACAACGCCAAGAAACTCATCGAAACCGGTGAACACGGCGGTAAGGGCTCCGATGCCCACAAGGCCGCGGTGGTCGGTGATACCGTCGGCGACCCGTTCAAGGACACCACCGGCCCGTCGCTGAACATCCTCATCAAGCTGATGAACATGGTCTCGATCGTCTTCGCCGGTCTGATCGTGGCGTTCGGCCCCAAGGTCGGCGCCCTGCTTGGCCTGGGCTAAGCATGTGCGATCGGCGATGTCCGATCTTCGATCCGCTCCGTCATTCCCGCGCAGGCGGGAATCCAGTAAACAGAAATCTGAAATCTGAGATTTCAAACCCACCCCGCCACCCGGCGGGGTTTTTTCATGTCAAGCACGCGCTCCCCTTCGGGTCGCGGCTAAACTAAATCAGAAATCAGCAAGCAGAAATTAAAGCTCCACCACCGTCTCGTCCGGGCTGCTGCGCCGGGCGCGGGGGCGGATTTCCAATTTGATCGGCACTTCCTCGTACGGCGTACGCTTGCGGAATTCATTGAGCATGTACCGGCGGTACTGCGGCGTGAACATTTCCTCGTGATTGACGAACAGCACAATCGTCGGCGGGCGCACCGTCGGCATCGTCACGTAATACACCTTGGCGCGGTGGCCGAGCTTGGAACTGGGCCCGCGCTGTTCGAGAATTTCCTTCACGTATCGGTTCAACTCGCCGGTGCCGATGCGCCGGCCCGCCTGCTCGTACAGATCGAGGGCCGTTTCCACGGCTTCGGTCACCTGGTCGTTGTTGGCCGCACTGGTGAAGACGATCGGCGCGAAGTCCAAACCGCGCAGGGCATCGGTGAGGTATTCCAGGTAATCGCCCGGCTCCAGCTTCTCTTCCACCAGGTCCCACTTGTTGATGACGATGACCGTCGGCTTGTAATGATCGAGAATTTCTTCGCTCAGTTTCTTGTCCACCCGGCTGACGGGTTCGGTGGCGTCGACCAGGAACAGCACCGCATCGGCCCGGCGGATCGAACGCAACGCGCGGTGCGACGAGTAATACTCCACGTCTTCCTTCACGCTTTTGCGCTTGCGCAGGCCGGCGGTGTCGATGGCGGTGAGAATGCGCCCGTCGGGCAGCTTGACCTTCACGTCCACGCTGTCGCGCGTCGTGCCCGGCAGCTCCGAAGCGATCACGCGGTTCGATCCGGCCAACGC
>JANQHK010000151.1 GCA_028282685.1 Phycisphaeraceae bacterium | reverse complement strand
AAGATTGCACCATTCACGATTGCACGTTCACCGCATTGGGCGGCAACGCGGTGTTCATCAGCAACTACAACCGCCGGGCGACCGTCAGCGACTGCCTGTTCCACGACCTCGGCGATAGCGCCGTGGCGATCGTCGGCTCGGACGAAGCGGTGCGCTCGCTGGAGGTGCATGAGAAGTATCACGTGCCGCTGACCGAGATCGACACGAAGATCGGTCCGAAGACGCCGAACTATCCCGCCGAGTGCACGATCACCAACAACCTGATGTACGACCTGGGCGTGTTCGGGAAGCAGGTGGCGGGGGTGTATCTTTCGGCCTGCGAGCGGATCCATATCAGTCACAACACGATCTTCCGCATCCCGCGCGCCGGCATCTGCATCAACGACGGATGCTGGGGCGGGCATATCATCGAGTACAACGATGTCTCGATGACCGTGCGTGAAACCTCCGACCACGGCCCGTTCAACTCCTGGGGCCGCGATCGCTTCTGGCAATCGCTGCACCGCGATGGCAGGGAATGCGACATGACGCTTTCCAAGAAGTACGCCCTGCTGGACAACTACCTGCCGACGGTCATCCGGAACAACCGTTTCGCCCACCCGACCAACGATCCGCGCCAGTGGATCGCCGGATCGGACTACGAGGCGCCGGGCTCCTTCAGTTGGGGCATCGATCTCGACGACGGCGCGAGCAACTACCACGTTTACAACAACCTCTGCCTGGGCATGAGTATCAAGTTGCGCGAGGGGTACTACCGCACGGTCGAGAACAACATCTTCATCGGCCCGTACCCGCCCAACAAGCACGAGTGCTTCGAGGGCAGCAACGATATCTACACGCGCAACATCTACGTGAACACGAAGGACGGCTTCGCCTGGAGCCGAGGCCCGGCCACGAAGGATTTGCCGACGCTGATGGATTACAACCTCTACTTCAACCACAGCGACGCGGAACCGATCTTCGGCGTGGATCGTTCGCTGGCGAAGAGCAGGCGACTGTCGCTGGAGCAGTGGCGGGAAATGGGCATGGATAAAAACTCGGTGTTCGCCGATCCGATGTTCGTCGATCCCGCCGGTGGTGATTACCGCGTGGAGGACGACTCGCCCGCGATCAAGCTGGGCTTCAAGAACTTTCCGATGGATCGCTTCGGCACGCAGAAGAAAGAGTTCCAGCCGATCATCCGTGAAGAGATTGGCGTCGAGTAAAGCGCCAGAAATAGATTCACCGCAGAGACGCAGAGAAGCGCTGGGCGCCGCAGAGATTGATTCAATCTGTTTTCTCTGCGATCTCTGTGCTGCTCTGTGACTCTGCGGTTTTTTCTCTTTGTATGCGCGATACCCGGGGCTGCGCCCTTCGACGCGCTTCGCTCACGGCGCACCCGGCT
The DNA here is from genome assembly GCA_028282685.1 of Phycisphaeraceae bacterium. Taxonomy (GTDB): domain Bacteria; phylum Planctomycetota; class Phycisphaerae; order Phycisphaerales; family Zrk34; genus JANQHK01. The sequence goes on along the minus strand of JANQHK010000151.1, from coordinate 6,770 downwards.
TAACTGATTAACCAATTAATTGCCCTGCCGTCACATCGCTTGGTAACCGGTGTGCATCATCAGGTGATCCAGCAGGACCATCGCGGTGGACATTTCAGGGGTGAATTGTTGATGCATGGTCGACGATCGCCGGTTGGATGCGCAACTGCGATTTCAAGGATTCGATCTGAGATTTGGCGGTTTGGGGGGCGGTGCTGTTCATCAGCATCGCCGCCTGAATCTCCAATTCCATCGCTTGTTCTTCGTGCCCGGCGCGACGCTCGGCGTCGGCTTGATGTCGCAACGCTTGGGAGCGCTCGGTGATGATACGGCGGGCGATCGGTTCGGACAGAGCGGCCTGAAACTTGCCGCGCAGCTCTGCGGTGAGCTTGGCATCGCTCGGCAGAATCAACGGATCGTCGTCCAGTCCGATGCGCGGGTTTGCGTTTTCGATCATCGAATCCGTGGAAGAGGTCCGGTCGGAAACCGTCCACTGCTGCAACACGTTACCGTTGCTGCGCTCGCTCAGCGTGGCCGTGACCCGCATCTCGGCGGTTTTCTCGTACGTGGCTATGGAATAAGGATGACCGTGCGATTCGGCGACGGTGTAATGCAACGGCTCGCGGCGCCGTCGGCGTTCCAGATGATCGCGCTGCTTGCGCCGGTGGATGACCCGGTTCCATGTGCTTTGATACACCGGATCGTTGTCCGGATCGTAATTTTCGTTCTTCTTGCTTTGCCGGCGCTTGCGGGCGGCGGCACGGTCCTTCAGATCATCGATGTCGTCGCTGATGTGGTCGATCCGGTAGCGCAACTCATCGCGAATGGGATTGTCCACGGTGGTCTCGACCGTGTATTCGTGGATGTGCTGCTGCCGGTGCAGCAGGCGCTGCTGCGCCCGGACACTGCTGACATTCAACTCGACCAGGTAACGGCTGTCGGCCGCTCGACCGACGGCCAGCGCCTGCCGCGTATGCCCGGGGAATTCCGGGCTCAGGGCGGCGGCCATCTGCTCGGCGTGATGGGTAGCGGCGGCATTGGCGCCCGAAGCCGCCAACGCGACCGAGGCATCCGCCATCGCGATGATCGACTTGCGATGTCGGTCCGCATCGGCCCGGCGTTTTCCGCCCTGGTCCGCGGCGAGCATGCGGCAGATCAATGCCGCGCCCGGCCGATTCGCTTGGTCCATTTCCCCCGCACGCCGCAGGTAAATGCTCGACAAACCTTTCCTGGCGTGCGCGTTGGTCGACTGGTAGCGCAGCGCCGCATGGTAAGCGCCCGCCGCCTGTTCGTATTGGTTCTGTTGCAGGTGCGCATCGCCCCGTCGGTTGTATTCCTGCGAGGCCCGGTTCCCGATATCACGTTGAATGCTCTTGAGTCCCTCGTGATACGGGTATATCTCCAGCCCTTTTTCCGCGGCGAGCGCGGCCGGCTCCCATTGCTTCTCAGCGAGCAACTTCTTCGCCGCGGCGTGCAACTCTTCCACGCCGGCCAGAAGCGATTGCGTGTCGCTCAGCAAACCCTGCGCGCGCGTGTTGTTGGGCCAGATGTCCAGGGCCTTTTGCAACGTTTGCGTGGCCGGGACCAGTCGTCGGTCCATGAGTTGCTTTTCGGCCTGACCGGTGGTGCGGCTGGAGGAGTCAATCTGCTGCTGCGCCTCGTACCGTGCGGCGCGCGCGGATAAATGATTCGGGTCCGCTGCGATCAGTTGATCCAGCTTCTGCTTCGCCCCGCCCCACCGCCGCGCCTGCTTGTCCGCCGCGGCCTGCTGGTATAACGCATCGGTCGGTCCTTGGAGTGAAGCGGCACGAAGATGGTTCTGAGCAGCCAGCGCCGCGGTATGATCCGGATCGTATTTCAGCGCAATGCGCAAGTGATCGGCGGCCTGTTTCAGATCGCCCAGGTCCGCCGCCTTCAATGCCTGCTCGTGGCGTTTCTCGGCGGCGCGCTGCATGGCCAGTTCCAGCGCCTGCCGCGCCTCGCCGTATTGCGGGTCGAATTGCAGGGCTTTGCGGTATTGTTCGACGGCCTGCTCGTACATTCCGCCGCCTTCCCGCCGTTTGCCTTGGGTGAAGGCATCGCGGCTGTTGGCGTGGTCGTACCGGGCCATGAACTTTTCATTACGGCCGTAGCTGTCTTTTTCCTTCAGGGCCTCACGGTAGAAGCGCGCCGCCTGCTCCATGTTGCCGCGGTCGTACGATTCATCGCCCTGCTGGCGGTGGTTCTGTGCGGTGCAGCCGACGAGCAACATCGCCGCCAGTCCCGCCGCCAGGAATCGTGATGTGTGCCCCATGCTAAACCCTTTCGCAGCGTTGGCTCATACCGATAGACGTGTACCATTCTACCGCGCTGCCGACACTGCAAAAAACGCAGGCGAGAGAATCGCAAAAAATATTCGGGAAATTTCAGGCGCTTGGAACGGACATACTAATGAGAAGTGGGTAGATAATCATCGAGATTCTGTGTCATGAAACAGCCTAGGCATAACACCGGATTTTCTGAGTATGAGTAATCGCCGAAACACATCAGCCTGGGTACCAGGAAAGCCTGCTCTCTGGTATTGCGTGTAAATCTGATCAAATTCATCTGTGTATGCTAAGGAATCAACGGATTTTCCGACTTCGGCATACAATTCAATCAGCTTTTGGTCTGAATCAGACAACTGGGGCTCATCGGTAAAGATATCATCAGGGCTGATCACAGGACACCTCCTTTGATTGACGACCTCATTATAGCAGTAATCGCTGCCGCGTCGCGGTCACGGAAAAGAGTTCGACGATTAATAAGCATTTCATCCAAATCGGCTAATGCGACGTCCCTCTGAGAGAGCGGAATAGTAATCTTCCTCAAGCCGGGAGAAAGAGTGCCGATAATATCTGTCCCAGGCTCAAAGGACATGAACAAAGCACGTTGCTCTATAGCGCGAATATTGTCAGCAATAAGTGAAGAACTGTCCCGAATGTCGATGTCTGCTTGGATGTCCTTTTGTGCAAGTAATTTGAATAGCCAAATAGCAACATTTCCGGATTTACAGTCACGATCGGCATGTTCGAATGCAAAATAAGCCGCAACATAAGGCGAGCGTGTCCAATCTAACAACGTTGTTGGAACGCCGTGGTGCCTGGCAAGCAATTCATCTTTTTCCGATACATGTCCGATTCCTAAGCATTCAGAATGAAAATCTTTCAGTAGTTGGTGATAAATCTTATTCTTAGTGCTTGAGTCATAACTGCTATATTCCCTATCTAATGTTGTAATCAAGGGCCAGTCCGAATCCGCCTGCCCCCTACAAATAAAATTGTCGCGCAGTCTTCGCTCTTTTGAGGCATAAGCAGTCAACGATGCCTTGAATTCAGACCACGAGTCAATATGGAATTCCTGCATGACTATCCCCTAGCATCGACAAAGGTATTTTAACATGAGACGATCGATCCGCCCAGACGGTTCATGCGATCGACGAATTGCGGGAATGTCACATCCACCGAATCGGCGGTGCTGATCGCGGTTTCGCCTTCGATGGCGCTGGCGGCGACGGTCAGCGCCATGACCACGCGGTGATCGTGGTGGCCGCAGACATCCGCCGGGCGCAGTTGCGATTCGTGGACGATCAGTCCGTCGTCGAGTTCTTCGGTTTTGGCGCCGAGTTTTCCCAGTTCCTCAGCCATCACGGCGATGCGATCGGTTTCCTTCATGCGCGCCTGCGGGCAGTTCACCAGCGCGGTGCGCCCCTCGGCGAAACATCCCAGCACCGCGAACATCGGCAGCGCATCGGGCGTGGCGTTCAGATCGATCTCGCAGCCGCGCAGCCGACCCCGACGCACCCGAACGCCCCGTTCGCTCGACTCGATCTGCGCGCCCATATTCAGCAGGTAATCGATGACGGCCTTGTCGCCCTGCGTGTCATCGAGATCGAGGCCGCGGCAGGTGATGTCGTTGTCCCCGATGGCCCCGGCGCAGAGGAAGAACGTGGCCGAGGAGAAATCCGCCGGCACGCGCGCATCGATCGGCAGGTAGGTCTGGTTGCCGGGGATGCGGAACTGCGAGAAGTCTTCTTCGTGATCCACCTCGATGCCGCATCGCGCCAGCCAGTCGAGCGTGACGTGAATGTACGGCGCTTCGTTGAGCAGAGGCACGTCGATGGTGGTGTCGTGGCGCGCCAGCGGCGCGGCCATCAGTAGTGAAGTGAGATACTGGCTGGTGACGGCTTCGATGGAGCAGCGCCCGCCGAGCAGGGTGCCGTGGACGGTCAGCGGCGCGCAGCCGTTGTGTTTGTGGCAGGCGATCGACGCGCCCAGTTCGCCGAGCGCATCGATGAGCGGCTGGATGGGCCGGCGGCGGATGGAATCGTCCCCGGTGAACGCGGCGCATCCGGTTTCCAGCAGCGCCGCGGAGCCGACGGCGATGCGCAGCGTCGTGCCGGAGTTTTTCACGTCGATGATGTCTGCCGGCGCGGCGAGTTTGCCGCCGGTGCCGAGGACTTCCCAGCTCAGATCGCTGGTGATGATTTTCGCGCCCAGCGCGCGGTAGGTCTCGACGGCCGCCAGCGTATCGGCCGACGCCAGCGGCGCATGGATCACGCTGTTGCCCTCGGCTAGGGCGGCGCAGGCCACGGCACGGATCGTATGACTTTTCGAGCCGGGGATATCCACGCGGCCGTGCAGACGGGATGGTTTGACAAGAAAGTGCATCGCAACGTTTTCAGTATGCGGTGTTCAGTTTTCAGGGTGCGAGAAACCCGCGGGGATACGCGCCATTCATGTGATTATACGCCAGATGCTTTTCCATTGAATCCTGAACCGAGAACACTGAAAACTCATGCGATCTTTGCAATCACCTGTTCGACGGATTGATCGATTGTCATTGCGGTTACGTCGATCACGTGGTCGGCCACGGCCCGGTAGATCGGTTCGCGCTCGGCCAGTTTTTCGATGATGACAGTCAGACCGTTGGTCGGATCGGGTCGATTGGGGCGGGTTTCGGTGAACTTTGGATCGGCCAGGACGCGCCGGTGTAACTCCGCCGGCTCGCAGTGCAGGTAGACGGCCACGCGCCCGGAGGCGGCTTCGATGGTCCGTCGGCATTTGTCCTGCATCACGGTCCCTCCGCCCAGAGCCAGCACGATGTCCGGTTCGACCAGCAGCTTGCGCAGCAGGAAGCATTCGAGCTTGCGAAAGGTCGGCTCACCGAATTCGACCCAGATCTGCCGGATCGTCTTGTCGCCGAGGAAGGCGCAGACCTCATCGTCGAGGTCGGCGAAGCGACAACTCAGCCGCTCAGCCAAGGCCCGGCCGACGGTGGATTTCCCTGACCCGCGATAGCCCATCAGGATCAACCGCATGGGCAGATGATAGGCGAAGGGGCGGGGACAAGGAAAGCGACATAGGGAGCCGCAATGCAAGTTACGGGTCGCTCTTGCGCCGCTTCGCGACTTGGTGACAGATTTCTAACAACACGGTAATACAGAAAATGAATGCGCATGCATACCACAATGGCGCTAAATCCATCGCGATACCATGGCTTATATGCCAGTCTTTTTCATACATGTATGAGTAACTGACTGAAACTGTAATTATATCCGGCCAATCGTAATTGTCATCTAATTGAATGGATAAGAAGACTTCACGACTACCTGATGGCACTGAAATATATCCAACGACTAATCGGTCGTCTCGATTCCGATTATTCTCAAACATAGGAGTATATCTGACCGTTTTGGGCTCTGCACCAACCCGAACGGATGATACCAATTCACGTATTTGACGCTCGGTCCCTTGTTGAAATGGACCATCTTGAAACTGGAAACACAAATCGTGACTATCGGCATAAATTGGTTTTGACGGAAATCGAAGGGACAACGTATCGCCGGGTTGGACGTGGTAGCTGATGCTTTTCAGATAACCCAACTTTTCATACATACCGCGATAGCCGTATTGACTAATGAAAGCCAATAGTAATATGACCAATATCCTAAGACATACAGGCACATGACCCCAACAACGCCAAAATCGCAGTCTATTCACAGAATTCATTGAGCGAGGTTTGTCTCTGACTTATCAGAATCAAACGATTCCATGTATGAAACATTAGTGAACATGAAATCTATCTATAAGCATATCAAAGCTAATTCATATTCCATCCATATGCTCCTGGAGGAGAGGAAATCCACTCCCTTCTGTGTATTCCGGGTGACATACCGATTTGAGTATACACCCAGATATAATAGCCTGTCATTTTCAAATTGCATGCCTTAAGAAGTCCATGGGCGTAAGTATTGCTGTTGGGCCCATATTTATTGTACGGCGGAGGTGTTGTGCTCTTGTGAGCTTCAACCAAGCACTCGTAAATGCTGCAACATAGGTTATTGTCGGGTAATGTGACTTCATATTTATCACTCCATCCATCACCGATTTCATACCTTTGCCCTGTATCACCACCATGTTTTGGTGGAGTATTGCCTTTCTCTGCTCCTCCGATATGGAATCGTTGACATTGTCTGCCGTTTGCGTATTCACAGCAACTGACGATTGAGCAGTGCACAAAGCCGAGAGCCCCAGCGATATCACTAGGCGTACTACTGTCACCGCCTTCGCCTACAGGTCTACACTCGATCCATACCTGTGATTGTTCGATCGCCTCCAAGCCGGAAGGATCATACATCGATATTGGGCGACTTCGAACATACTGATAGGTATTCATCCCATCCGCATATTGGAGCAGGGGATTAATCCGGTCTCGAGGGATGAAGCCGGATGAGGCGCCAGGCGCGCCTGCTGTTCCGACACGGGGCATGG
>JANQHK010000136.1 GCA_028282685.1 Phycisphaeraceae bacterium | reverse complement strand
CTGAGGCAACGTCGACCTATACGCTCGGCAACAAAACCGGGCTCAACACCGGCGCGACGCAGGACGGCGCGACAGATGGTCGGCGGGTTGTGACGCCGGCGGTCACGGACGGTTCGGTCACCGGCACCGGCACGGCGACGCATTGGGCGTTGACAGATGGCGTCTCCAATCTGATCTCGACCGGACCTTTGTCCGCCTCTCAGGCGCTTACGTCCGGCAACACCTTCACGCTCGACGCCATTTCCATCACGACGCGTGATGCGACTGTGACCTGATAGGGCCGCGCCATGGCGTGGTCTCTTGTTGGCTCGACCTCCAACTACTCGTCCACTCAGGACGGAACAGAAACGGTTACCCTTCCCGGCACGCCGCAGGAAGGTGACATTGTTGTTGTCGTTGCCGCCTCTGACCAGGCTGACGGCGGCACGCCGGTCGACATTTCAACGTCCGGCTATACGAAATGGCTGACGGGCAACAATTTCCCAAGGGGGGTTATTGGCTGGAAACGCCTTGGGGCTTCCCCAGATAGTTCCGTCGCCATCGAGCGGACCAACAGGGCCTACAATACATGTTGGGCTGTTCAGGTGTGGCGCGGTGGCGATAGCTCGCAGCCTGACGCGGCTCTTGTCACCGCAAGCGGAGGCAGTGGCGACCCGAACAGCCCGTCTATTACAACCACGTCTGATGACGCGCTGGTCCTGTCCTTCGGCCTGTTGGATGACGACAGCGCGACGCTGAACAACCCTCCAACGGGCTACTCCAACGCGATACTGCAAAATGCCAATGCGGCGGCGGGCTCAAGCTGCACGGTCATGATTGCCTCGAAAGAGGTGGCCACGGCCGGCGCTGAAAACCCCGGTGTATGGGATACGTCTCACAGCGATGCTTGGTACGCCGGCACGCTCGCACTTGCCATTGAGGCGAGCGTTGCCTTGAACGGGGAAGACGTTGAGCAGGCACAGGAGGTCTCCAAGCCTGCCATCGGGCATATCCACAATCTGGCGGGCGACGACGTCGAAATGGAGATGCGCGTCACCGATCTCGATTGGGATGCGCTCGACAGCAGTTATGCGACCATTGACGATGTTACAGACATCACATTCGACAGCGCCGGAGCCCCTTCTCTCACCGAGCAAATCGGCACGGTCGATCTCCTCGCCGAGGACGTCGAGCAGTCTCAAGAGGTCACACAACCTGCGGTAGGGCAGGTTCACGCATTACAGGCTGCTGACGTCGAACAAAATCAAGAGGTCACGTCACCTTCTATCGCGCAGGTCCATGCGCTTGCGGCGGATGATGTAGAACAGTCGGGCGACGTTTCCTCGCCGACCATTAGCCAAGCCCATTCCTTGACCGCCGCTGACGCGGAGCAGGCGCAGGAGGTTTCCGCGCCGGCGCTTGGTCAGGCCCATGCCTTGGTTGCGTCTGACGTTGAAGGTGCGCAGGAGGTCACGCAACCAAGCGTTGGTCAGGCCCATGCCCTACTCGCGGCCGACGTCGAGCAGGGACAGGAACTTTCCTCGCCCAATGTTGGCCAATCTCACGACCTCACAGGTGAGAGTGTTGAGCAGGCCGGCGAAGTCACGCGCCCCGAAATTGGTCAGGCCCATGCGCTTTTGGCAAATGATGCCGAGCAGATGCAGGAGGTGTCTTCACCCTCCATCGCTCAGGTTCACGCGCTGTCTGCCACCAGTATTGAGCAGGCCACCGAAGTTTCATCGCCCGCCATTGGCCAAATTCACCAATTGTTTGCCGGCAGCGTCGAGCAAGCGATGGCAGTCTCCGTGCCCGCCATCGGCCAAGAGCACGATTTGAACGGGGAAGACGTCGAGCAGGCAATGGAGGTCACGTCACCTTCTATCGCGCAAGCCCATGCGCTGAAACCTGTCAATGTCGAACAGGCACAAGAGGTTTCCATGCCTGTTCTGGTGTCCATCACTCCCGAGCGATCATGGCCGTCGTGGCTGAACGAGCGGGCGTCTAGAGAGAGGCGCGAGCAGGCCCGTCGCCGGGTCGAGGGCCGTGGCCGGAAGGCGCAGAGGCGGTTTCAGATCGCACTCGAAGGGGCAAAAAAGAAACGAAAACCACGCCAGAGGGTCATTCGTCTGGCAGAAAATATTGACGAGCTTTTGGAGCGTCTGGGGTGGGAAGCGAAAACGCCCCAGATTGACCGGATAGTTGAGGAGGTCGACAATACAGCCCGCCTGTTGGAGCAGATGCAAAAGCAGCGCATTGATCGCCGTGTGACGGAGCGTCTAGCTGCTTTACAGCAACTCATTCGCGATGCTATAGACGAGGCAGAGGGTGTCGAACTGCTGCTGCTTACGTTGGCGGCAGCCTGAATGAGGTTTCGACATGCCCGAACCGGCGACCGCTGAGGAAGTTGCCGAAAACGGCTCTGCAATCCCGAACCGGGACACCGACTTGCAGAGCGCAAACGTCGATCTCGACGCAATCGAGGAGGTAGCCGGCGATGAGGAATTGCCGGTCTCGCTCGACGCCGAGGAAGTTGGTGAAGACCTCCATGAGGAGGAGGAAGGCGAAGATCAGGGCGAAGGCGAGCCAGGCGAGGACCTGATCGAAATCGAGTTGGACGGGGAGACGCTTGCCGTTCCGCCCAACTTCAAAGATGCCTTCATGCGGACGTCTGACTACAGTCAGAAGACCGAAGCGCTCGCCGAACAGTTGCGCGCTACCGAGGTAGAGCGTGGGAACCTTGAAAAGGTCGCCCAAATCACACAGGAAGAATTGAGTTCCTATGCTCGGGTGCAGGCGCTCGAAGGGCAGATTGCGCAGTACGCGAATGTCGACTGGCAATTCCTTGAGCAGCAGGACCCTCAACTGGCCCACCAGCATTGGCGGCAATACCAGCAGTTGAAGGACGCGTCGCAGGACGAGCAAAAACGGTTGGGTTCCCTGCGCGGGCAGCGCGTGACGCAACAACAAGAAGCCGACAAGGCCCGGCTTGCTGCGACCGCCAAATTTGCGCGGGAAAACATTCCCAACTGGTCGGAGGACCTTGACCGCGACCTGATCAAGTTCGCTAGCGAAAAGGGGTTTTCGCGTGAACAACTGACTGCGGCCTACACGCCGCAGGTTTACGAGATGCTCTATCTCGCCAGCGTTGGCGACAAGGTTCTGAAACAGCAACGCGCCGCGCGGCCGAAGTCCAATGGACAACGCAAGCCGACGTCGAAAGTGCGCCCGAAGGGGCGTGGTGGCGGGCAGAAGCCCTTGGCCGAAATGCCGATGGCTGAATACGCGCGGACAAGGGATGCGCAGGAAGCGAAACGCCGTAAAACGCAAAGGCGCTGACTGCCAAGGGATAAATCATGACGCAGACCATTCTTAACGCGAGCATCATCGCGAAAGAAGGCGTGCGCGTTCTGGACAATGAACTCGTTATGGCCCGGAAGGTGTTCCGTGGCTATGAGGAGGAATTTGCCAAGAACGTGAACGGTTACAAGGTCGGCAACACGGTGACGATCCGCAAGCCGACAGACTTCACCGTGCGCGAGGGCGCGGTGATGAACGTGCAGGAGGTTATCGAGGGCTCGACTTCGATCACCGTCGACAAGCAGCGTGGCGTTGATTTCGAGTTCACGTCCGAAGAACTGACGATGGACATCGACAAGCTGTCGGAGCGGGTGATCAAGCCGGCGATGGTCCAGCTTGCAAACCGTATCGACAGCGATCTGCACGACCTCTACAAGTACGTGCCGAATTGGGTCGGTACGCCGGGCCAAACGATCATCGCGTTCTCCGACTTCGCCAAGGCGCCGGAGCGCATGGACGAGATGTCTGTGCCGACCGAGGACCGGTGCTCGATGCTGTCGCCGGCGGACAATTGGGGGCTTCTGGGCTCACAGACGGCGCTTTACACCGACAGCATCGTCAAGCCGGCGTACCGCGACGGCCAGATGGGCATGATCGGCGGTATCGACAACTACTCGACGCAGAACGTCAAGCGCCACACCAACGGCGCGTTCGGTGGTACGGTTCTTGTCGACCAGACCTTGACGACGGCGACCACGACGTACACGTCCGTCAAAGACACGATGACGCAGACGCTCCATATCGACGGCCTGACCGGAGCGACGGCGCAGTTGAAAAAGGGCGACGTGTTCACCATCGCTGATGTCTATGACGTCAACCCGGTGACCAAGGAGGCCAAGGACTACCTCAAGATGTTCGTGGTGGTCGAGGACCCGTCTGCGGCGGTCTCCAACGAGGTGGACTTGACGATCTGGCCGGCACTGATCTGGTCGGGTGCGTTTCAGAACGTGTCCGTGACGTCGGGTGTCACCGACCTGAATGATCAGGCGGTGACGTTCATGGGTACGGCGTCGACGGCGTATCCGCAGAACCTGTTCTTTCACAAGAACGCGTTTGCGCTTGTCACGGTTCCGATGGTGCGCCCGCCCGGCGCGGTCGACGTCTCACGACAGACCTACAAGGGTCTGAGCGTGCGCGTCATCCCGGTCTACAACGGCGTCAATGATGTGTCGGCATGGAGGTTTGATGTTCTCTACGGCACCAAGGCCATCGACGGGCGCCTTGCCCTGAGGCTGTCCGGCACCGCGTAGGGATGAACAACAGCCGGGGCCTTGAGCCCCGGCCCTTCAATTGACGAGGAATGAACGATGACTGTGAAACAGCTTTCTGACGGCAACGCCAACGGCACCGTGCTCGGGCAGGACAGTTCCGACAAGGTTGCCTTTTACGGCGCGACGCCGGTCGACAAGCCCGATGCGTTGACGGCGCAGTTGACGACGATCACGCACACCGCGCCCGGCACGCCGGATTACGCCATTCAGGACCTCACGACCACGACCCCTTACGGCTTTGTGTCGCAGGACGAGGGCAACACGGTCCTGAGCGTGATCGCGAACCTGCAAGCCCGGCTGGCCGAGGTCGAGGCCCGGCTTGAAGAGCTTGGGCTTGTCACGGCGAACTAGACCTGATAGGGTCTGTTTGCTTCCGAGAGGCCCCGGACGGGGGAACGTGGAAGGGGCGGCCTGTCACGCGGTCGCCCTTTTCATTTGGCGCAGTGTGGGGGAGCAGCACCCCGCTTGGTTCATACCCAAGAGACGCCGGTGCAAGTCCGGCCACTGCAACCAAAGCCACCGGAATTGCCAAATGTCCCTTTCTGTGTTTCCTGCGGGGCGGGTCGATTGACCAAGGTACTAGGCCGTTTCCCTTAGGTTTGGTCCGCCGTTGGTGATGGGCCTCAACCGTAGAAGCGAGAAGCGCCACACCGCCTTTCTCGATAGCGCCCGGCAATTCTTTGGTCCGGGTTTCCGCAGGGTCCTTTGTATCTGCCGAGTGTCCCTTTTCGATTACCAATTTGAAGGCCGTGGATTGCGGCCGGTCAGAATGCGTTTGAGATGGGCAACGGAGATACCGTGTTTCGCTGCCAATTCTTTTTCGGCGGCCCGTTTCGCGGCGTCTTTCAGCGCCGCTGCCGAGACATGGCGCAGCCAATCGGCGACGCTCTGACAATCATCTGCCTCGCCGTCCTCGCCCTCGTTGACTTCAAGCCATTCGATGGCAGTTTCAAGCGCTTGGATTTTGGGCGGCTTCTTCATGCTGCGTCCCTTTCAGATGATCGTCGCGCGATCGTGCTGTCGCCGTCGAGCACAGTAATCGCGTTCAACCAGCCATCGGAAGCTGTGATCCATGACGCCGGCCGGTGTTTGGATGTTGACGCGCTTCAGGGCATCCCGATCCAATCCGTAACCGTGTTGCAAGATGATTTTTTCGACCTCGCGGCCAACATATGCGTTGCCCGCAGGCGCGACAATGATCGACATCGGTGTCCCTTTCTTGGTGGCTATGCGGCCAGCGCCCAGCCGGCACCTGCTATGGCTGCCGCGTGATCCAAACCGCCCTGAAAGCTGCCGGGCATTTCAAGCATCTCAATAGCCGTACCGTCTTTCTTGGCCGGGAAAATGTACGTCTCGGCGCCGCTGAATGGCACAAGGGCGGCGGAAATGATGACGTAATCCGTCAGCCCCTTGGTGTTTTCTTCATCCCAATCCCAGCCGTAGGGCACGGGCTCGGAAAGCTTGAACAAACGAGCGTCTGCCGTCCATCCGTCGATCTTTCTGATCTCTTTCGCGGTGATCTCGCCCATGTTTTATCCCTTTCGGTTAACCGTTGTGCGCTGTCATAAAGGCGCGTTCATCTGCGGCCTTCTGCATGTTGCGCCGGCATGCTTCCCATGTTTCGAAAAAGCGCACCTGTGGCAGGCAATGAAAAACGTTCTCGCGCCAGCCGATGACGATGCACAGTTTGCCTAGCGCGAGGGCGCCGCCAAATTCGACATGACGACCACCGCGTGTGTTTGTTTTTCGCGGTTCTTCCGTGAATGAAATGATGGTATCGGCCGCTTCCATGTCGGCCCAATCCTCTTGGGCAAAACGCGTTCGCTCACGCTGCGCAGCTTCCGTTGATCCTTCCTTTGTCAACTCGTGACCGCCGTCGATCCATCGAGACGTGATGTTGTGCCCCATGTTTTCGAGATCGGTTCGGCAATCGCGCATCTGTGAAGCTCGTGAGTAGCGCGAGGCAAGATAAATTTGCATTCCAATTGTCCCTTTCAAATGTTTTTCAACGCGGCGCGACCGGCGTCGGTAATCTGGTAATTGTGGTTCTGCGGAAATGCCAAGCCGCCCAAATCGCGCGTTGGCCGGATCAGCCCACGGCGTGAAAGGCCGAACATCGTGCTCACTGAAATTCGCCGTCCGGTTTTCACTTTGAGACTGTATGCCGACCCGAGCCCTTTGGGGGAAATGGCCATCGCCGTTAAGGCGGCACGCTGGTTTTCTGTGATCCTCATCGTCTTGTCCCTCTATGTTGAAGCGTCAGTCGGTCGGCGCGTCAAATTCGCACGCGATGGGATCGTTGAGAATGGTGTAGCGGGCCGGCACCTCGAATGAAATTGCATCACCGTTGATGCGGCCTTCCTCCACCAAACTCTCCGCAAGGCTGTTGCGGTCAAGGTTGGCCAAAACCTTGCCAGCGAGATATTCGGCGACTTCTGCGATCAGTTCAGAGCGTGTCATCGGTTTGTCCCTCAGAATTGAAGTGCTTTAAGGCGTTTGTCGGCATGGCGAATATCCGCCATCAGATTGCGCCACCATTCAGGCTCCATTGTCGGCGACGCCGGCGTTTCGTCATCAATCAGCCGAAGCTCACGAGCGAACTTATCAAGCGCAACCACATATCGGCGGCGGCATTCGTCTTGAGTTGGTCTTGGCATCTCAATGTCCCTTTCAGATGATCGTTGCGCTGGCGACGAACGTCCGACCCGACGGCAGCGTGTAGTGCGTAGCTTTCAACGGGTAGTCCTCGCCAAGGTGGCGGACCATGGGCACGCCATCGCGAACACGCAACGTGGAATTGCCGCGTGTCTTGTGACGGACACCGTGTTCGGTGCGGCGGTCGAGGCACTCGCGAGCCCAATGATCAAAGCTCACGCGGCGATGCGCGCGAAAGTGATGGATGATTTCCTGATTTGTCGCGGGGCGCTCGTCCACCGGTTTGTCCTTCCCTTGTTGTCCTTTCAGGTGCTACCAATCACGCCCGCCAGCGGCCGGGCAAAGCGTGTCAAGAGAATGCAGGGCGCCGGGGTTCTGGGCGATGTACTCGCGCTCACGCGCGCTGTTGCAATCCTGGCAAATCAAGTCGCCGCTGTTGTCATCGGCAAGCGCCAGCATCGTGAAGTCGTCTTCTTGTGCGTGGCAGTCATGGCATTTCCGGTTCATCGTCTTGTCCCTTTCGGATTGTTCGTTGACTGTCATATAGCATTTCACTTTAATGCCGTCAACATGCATTCCACAAAAAGTCACACAAGCATTGCAATGTAATCGCGCGTGCTGTATGTCGAAAACATGTCAGAGATTTGGAAAATCGGCTACGCGCGCGTTTCGACCGATGATCAGGACATGGCCATGCAGATCGCAGCCCTTGAGAAATATGGTTGTGATCGCATCATCGAGGAAACCGGATCGGGCTCCAAGATGGATCGGCCAGGCTGGAAGCGTGTTATCAAGATGCGGCGCCCGCAAGATACGATTGTTGTCTGGAAGTTGGATCGGTTGGGGCGCACGTTGACCGGGGTCATCGAGGCCGTCGAACAGATGGAAAAGGAAGGCGTTCATTTTGTGAGTCTGACTGAAAAAATCGACACCGAAAGCGCTATGGGAAAGGCGTTCTTTCGCATGGGCCTGATTTTTGCAGAACTTGAGCGCGACCTGATATCGGAGCGGACCAAGGCCGGCATTGCTATTCGGCGCGCGCAGGGCGTCCGGTTCGGGCAGCCGCACAGTATCAAGGACAATCAGCTTCGCCTTGATGCGTTTCGGCCTCACGTCGATGACGGATCGGCACTGACCATGGTGCCGCGTGAAGCGCTGGAAATCCTGAACGCAGCGGACCCAGACGCAAAGCCGATTGCCAGTCATGAGACGTATCGGCGCTGGCGCAAAGATGGCTTCGAAGGGATTGAGTGATGGGCATCCACGGCATGAGCGAGGAAGCATATTTCGAAGCCATGCGCCAGCAGGACTATCACGAACAGCAGCGCGAAATCGCCGCTGCGGAAGCAAGCCCTATTGCCGCGCTCTACGTCCAAACAGATGGCTGTTACTTCGGCCTCGACGGCGTTGACCCGTGGGACGAAAGCCGCGATGCACGACTGTACGATGGTCCGTGGCCTGTCGTGGCGCACCCGCCCTGCCAGCGTTGGGGCGCGATGGCGGCAGTCAATTACGCGCGATGGGGCGGCGAGCACAACCGACCGGGCAATGACGGTGGATGCTTCGCCGCTGCGCTGCAAGCCGTTCTCACGTTCGGTGGAGTGCTTGAGCACCCCAAGGCAACGCGCGCTTGGGCGGCACATGGGATCGATAGGCCGGTCGCTGGCGGCTGGACGCGGACCGAGAACGGGTGGGTTTGTGAGGTTTGGCAGTCGGCGTATGGGCACCGCGCGAATAAGGCCACATGGCTATTCTACGCGGGCAAGGCGTTGCCTCGATCGATGATATGGGATCGCCCGGTCGGGACGCATCAAGTTGGGTTCCAGGATCAACGCGGCAAGGCCGCGAATAAGCCGACGCTTTGCCCGATTGAAGCCGCGGCGACGCCAATCGCCTTTCGCGACGAATTGATTGAGTTGGCGCGACACGCGCAATGAAGGGAGCGGATATGAAACCTGGATTTGGCGATTACGTTCGCATCGAAATGAAGCGCTACGGAGCGCCGAACGAGATGTACTTGCACAAGGTTGTGGGCCTTCTTCAGTCGTCACATGCCGCATCGGTTCCAATCGATCATGGGATCGAAACTGGAACCGGAACGGACCCGGTGCGCTTGGGTAAAATTCAGGATGTGCTGAACGTGATCCAATGCGGCGTTGACGAAACGCGCGTGTTTAAGGTTGCGGTGAAGGATGTCGAGATGAGCAACCACGATCTTTCGTTTGCGTCTTGCCTTCCTGCGGACGAGTGGCGAGGAATGCGTGATCGGTTTCATGCTGCGATCGTCGAAAAATGCGGCGATGCTATTGGCGGCTTTGATCCCGATCAACGTTCAACATAATGGAGCGATGGCGAGTGCGTCCGTTTTTTTCATATTACGGTGCGAAATACACAGTCGCAGGTTATCTCGGAAAGCCACGGCGCGATCTGGTCATTGAGCCGTTTGCCGGGTCTGCGGCCTACTCGACGCGATGGAACGCGCCCTTTGTTCGTCTTTATGATGTATCACCCGATATCTGCGATCTGTGGGACTTCCTAATCAATAGTTCGGCGCGCGACATAGCATCGATTCCAGACGCCTTTGAACATAACGATGAGTTCCTAGCCCTTCCTCGCGGCCCACGCCTTCTCTGTGGTTTCTGGGTGAGCAAGGCGCGCGCGGAGGTTAGCGGGAAATTATCGCCTTGGTATTTTGAATATCGTAACGCTCGGGATTGTCGCGTGTGGGGTCCGGCAGTCAAGGCGCGTATCATTGCGCAAAAACCAGGGATTGAACGATGGACTATTGATCAGATGTCTTGGGATCAAATCCCCGTCGAGGACGCCCATTGGCATGTTGATCCGCCGTACAATAATGTTCCGGGCAGCCGCTATCCGTTTTCAGAAATCGATTATGCGTCGCTAGGCCATTGGTGCCGCAAGTTGCCGGGTGCGGTAGATGTGTGCGAAAATGAGGGCGCCGACTGGCTGCCGTTTGAGCCGCTTTGCGAGGTTGTGTCAAAGCGGGGTCGGCGCGAAGGGACGAGCAGTCGAGAAGCCGTGTGGCGGAAGATATAGGGTCAACGATAGGAGCGCAGGCGTTCCCTCCAACGTTGTTCTGACATCAACATGGGTCACATAGAGGAGCGCAGGCGATGCAAATTAATGTCGAAGTACTCGATGGACCGGACGGGCTGATAATCGTCGGTGCGCCGGATGGCTGGCTTGATCTGCTAAAATGCGATCACCCTTACAAGGTGATCAAGATGCTCTCTGACACCACGGCCCGGATTGAAGTTCTCGAACGCCCTTCGGCACGGCGGTAGGAGCACATGATGAACCGCACGCAATCACTATGGCATGGAGGTCCCGGCCGACAGTCTTGAGGAAGCCAAGGGCCGGGTGAAGGTCATGTCGATGGCCCGCTATGATGGCGAGCTTGTTGCCAGGATACCGGCGGGACCAGGTGCCAGTATGTTGGTTAGGTGGCTGGTCGGGCTGGGCAATCGGGGTCAACGATAGGAGCCGATCATGCGTCTGCGGCGATGGTTTCTTGAGGACGACGAACGTTTGGTGCGGATCAAGGGCCTTATGCCGATGGTTGATCGCTACGGCGTAGCGTGGCCGACGATGCTGATAGACAGAAGGGGCGGGGGTCGACAGACTGTGACGCCGATTTGGAATTGGGCTCGCCTGCGGGCGCCTTGGTTGAAGCAGGCATCATGAAGGAACCGTTGATGAAAAGCCACGATTGGGTTGACGGGAGACGCCTACGCGTTGCCGACTAAAGACGTGCCTCAAAGATTTACAGATTCGTCCGCATCGTCTAGACAGTAGCACAACAGCGCCGCCGGGTTGGAATCTGAACGACGCTGTTGCTCTTACCCCTTTTGGAAGGGGGCAGGACGCTAGACGGTCAAGCGCGGGGACGCCCGCCTTGACCTTTGCCCCCAACGGAGTTGACGGCTACGGCTTGGTGCACTTCAGCCCGTGACCGTGCAGGGAGTTAATGGCATCACCATCACCCACCCCTTCGGCCTCTGGGGAGCGCCCAGATCATTGGCCAGCAGACGGATGGTTTTTGTCGGATGTCGATAGCGAATATCAGCGCAGGGCTTGGGCATATGCCGATCCGCCTGACGATAATGTTTTGAGGCAGCTTTGAGGAGGCTTTCGGTTTTTGGGGTTTTCGTATAGGCTCCTGCCATGGCATTCTTCACGAATTACAGCGAGCTTCAAGCCACACTTCTAACGTGGAGCGACCGCCCGAACATTGATCCGCAGGAGATCATTTCTCTTGCCGAGGCCGGCTTGAACCGCGAGCTTGAGACGGTCGAAACGGAAGCAACTCTCGCCGGCGCGGTTTCGAGCCGCACAATCGATACGTCCTCCTATACGATCGTCAACCCCAAAAGACTTTGGCTGACAGACCTGAGCAGCGGTGACGAGGAAGGGGTTGCAAAGCAGGCGCCCGGCTCATTCCCCCTGACAGATGACAACGATAAGCCGACCAAGTTTTCTTGGGATGACGACACACTCACATTCAACTGCCCGCTCGATCAGGCGTATTCGTTTCGGCTGCGGTATGAAGGGCGGTTTGCGTTGTCTGACGCAGTGTCAACGAACGAGCTTCTGACCAATCACCCGGACGTCTATCTTGGCGCGTGCATGTTGTGGGGCGGCCTCAAAACACAGAACGATGAATTGGTGACGCGATACGCGAACCTTTTGTTCAATTTTGTTGCCAAGACCCGCCGCGAGCAGGCTCAAAAAAAACGTGGCCAACTTCAACCCGACCCGTCAATTGTCAGGCTGACCATGGGCGAGCGTTCCGGGTGGTACGATGGCACAAATTAACCGGGTTCACCCCTTCCCGCCTTTTGAGCCGGACAAGATTGAGTTTAACGCTCGCGCCACCGATAACACGCTGAACGCGTTGCCGCGCGCGGATGGGTGGGGACCATTTCCCTGCCTTGAAATCCTGACCGCTGCTCTTGGATCAGAGTGTAAGGGCGCGATCTATTTCAAGGACGCGTCGGGCAATGTGGCGGTGTTCGCGGCGACGGCGACTGACATTTATCAGATGTCAACGGCGTCCTCGCCTTACACGTGGACTGAGGTTTCCAAGTCGACAGCCGCTTACTCTATCCCAACGGATCAGCGGGTGACCTTTTTGGTGCACGGCGATTATGTCTACGCGAACAATCTGGGCACCACGCCGCAAAAGTTTCAGATTGGCGTCGACAGCAAATTTTCCGACAATACAGACATGCCGCAGGGGCGCTATATGTGGCGGGCCGGCGACTATGTTTGCGTCGGCAACCTCACGGCTTATGAGGCATACAGCTTCGCATGGTCTGGGATTGGCGACGGCACCTTTTTCACGTTCGGTCAGCGCGGTAGCGATATTCAGGACATTCCGTTTGGCGGCGAGATACATGGGGCTGTTGGTCACGAGCGCGGCGCAATCATCCTTCTTAGAGATCGGATGGTTTATCAAGTCTTGGACCCTTCAAGTGGCTTCACGTTTTCCATCGCGCCGGCCAACGACACACGCGGAACCGTGTCGGGCCTTTCTATCGCTCAGATCGGGCCGCTCGATTTCGTCTATTACAGCGAGGATGGTTTTTTCAGAGGCGTGGAGGGTGTCCCTATCGGGAATGAGCGCATTGACAGGTGGTTTGAGGCCCGCGTTGACACCGACAACCTTGAGAATATCAGGGCGGTGGTCGACCCGTTTGAAAAGATCGTGTGGTGGAAATACCCGTTGGTCACGAGTGGTTTTGAGATGGTGGGCTGGAAATGGCCCTTGGACCGCTGGTGTAGAACAGACTCGGTAATCGAGGAGGCTGCCGTTCTCGCATCGAGCGCGCTCACATGGGATGGCATGGACGATTTTTATGCCACCATCGATGATTTTACCGCGCCTTGGGATAGCCGTGCCTTCAAGGGCGGCCGTCCTGCCTTTGCCGCCTTCAACACAGATCACAAAATGGGGTTTTTCACCGGTGATCCGATGGCGGCAACGCTGGAAACGGCGGACATTGAGCGCATTCCAGGCCGTCGCTCGCTGATCAATGACGGGCGCGTGCTCGGCAACTCAATCGATTTTACGGCTCAGATCGGGACCAAAGATCACCACGGCGACGATATTCGCTGGCGCGACGCCGTGTCACCGTCTTCGACCTCGGGCCGACTTCCCGTCTATGCTGACGGCCTGACGCATCGAGCGCGCATCAACCTTGCCGCTGGCGCGAATTGGGAATTGATGACGGGCATTTATCTTGAAGGGCCACGGGGGGGCAATCTGTGATCAGGACGCCCGCCGAAGGCACGCGCCACGACATTCGCCAAAAGCTCACGACAGCGAATGCGACGACGATCTACACAGGTTCGGCGAAAATCAGGGCTATCATCGCGGCAATCAACTTTTGCAACATCACCGGCGGCGCGGTGACCGTCGATTTGTGGATTAATGACGGCTCGTCGGACTTCTATTTCATGAAGGGCTTCACGGTGAACGGCGTGACGTCGTTCATGGACGTGCCGGCCACGATTGAAAACGGTGACACCCTGAAAGTGCAGGCATCTGGCGCGAACATCATCGATGTTGTTGGCGTAATCGTTGAGCAGACGCCTCAAACGTCTAGACATGGGCCATGAAGCCGGTCTAAAAATAGCCATCGCCAATTGTGTAGAGGTCGATCAAATCTGGCCTCTTATCGCGACAGACATGCAACGTGCATGTGAGCGGTGCGGCGAACTCACTGCCGGTAGCCTGTGGACACAATGCAGGTCGGGTCGATCATTCCTAATCATCGTGTTCTCTGAAACCGAGGTCGTCATGGCTTCTGTGTGGGCGTTTGAAAAACTTGATGAAAGACCCGTGTTCCGCTGTCGGATGCTGACAGGCAAGAATATGAGCGAGTGGCTAGACCCTGTGCGGGAATATGTCTTCAAGCTCGCCCGCGACAATGGCGCGAGGTATGTTGTGGCGCGAGGCCGAAGCGCATGGGCGCGGCTCTTTCCCGACGCCTATCGGCGGGGCAAGGATTTGGAAATGGGGTTATAGATGGGCGGTGGTGGCGGCGGCGAGACAACGCGAGAAGTTATCACAACGGAAAGCTCAAACGAGCCGCCCGAATACGCATTGCCGGCGCTCAAAAAGGGCGTGAACCATGCACAAGACTTGTTCGATCAAGGCATTGGCGCGCAGCCCTATACGGGCACGACGGTTACGCCGTGGTCGCAGAACACGATTGGTGCTCAAGACGACATTCTGGCGCTTGCTGGCGCGAACACCGGCGGGCAGGGTGTCAGTGGCTTCATGCAGGGCATCATTGGGCGCGGTGGTTTCACGCCCGAACAAGCGCAGTCTCGGGACTATCTCTCCAAGGTGGGAGACAACCCGTTTGATCTAGGTCAAAACGCCGCCTATCAGGGTTACAAGACGGCGCAGCTTGACGATCTGCAAACCCGGATTGCCCAAGAAGTCGGGGCTCGGGGGCGGGCCGGCTCCAATATGCACACGCAAAGTCTCGTTCGCGAGCTTGGGCGGCGTGGTGATGAAATGGACCTTGCGCAGATGAGCCGGATGGACGCGCTCAACTCGCAGCGATTCAATCTGGGCCAGCAGGGCATGGGCAATGTCGGTGAAGCCTATATGTCGGCGAGCCTGCCGGCTGAGGATTTGATGCGCGTCGGGCAGATGGACGAAGACCTTTATCGGCGCATTCTCGATGACGAGTTGAGGTTGTTCAACGAGACGCAGATGCTGCCGTGGGAAAACCTCGCGCGGATGAACGCGATTGCGACCGGGGCCGGCCAGTTCGGGACACAGACAACCCGCTCGGAACGTCCGGGGCAGCCGCAGCCGAGCCCATGGCTGACAGGAATTTCAACCGGCCTTGCCGCCTTGGGCGGCATCGGGTCCTTTCTTTAAGGTGTGACATGGGCGACCAGTCCGAGAAACCCAACGAGGAAGACGAGGACGAAGGACGGCGCGACACGCGACGCGACATTCGGCCCGACACGCCTTCGACGCCGCTGATCACACGTCAGTTCGGGGCCGGAACGCCTTCGATCCTCGATCTTTTGGGCGGCCAGTTGCAGCGCGGCTATCCGCAGGTCGACGTAGGGTCGATCTTGGCCCGGTTCGCGCCGACATCTCATATACCGATCATCACCAAGCCGCCTGATCCAGACAGGTACAGGGGCAAGAAAAATGACGATTGATCCGCGCCGTTTCGGCGGTTCGCTTATGCCGCCGCCTACGGGACCGGTTCCGGGCTATGGCTATGGATACCCTGTCTTGACGCTTGCGGACCTTCCGCAACGCACGGTGGCACCTGCGCCTTTCACGCCGGGCGCGCAGCAATCACAGCCCCCTATGGGGCGGGTTCCGGGCTTCCTGTCGCGCAATTCCGATGCGCTGTTGGCAGCGGGTCTTGGCGGTCTTGCCGGTAACACGCCACGCGCGCAATTGGCCGGCATGGCTGGCGGTTTTTTTGGCCAGAGGTCACAGGACAAGCAGCGCGCCAGCATGACGGAATGGTTGCAGCACAACCATCCCGAATTGGTCGGCGCCTATCAGGCCGGGGTGATCACGCCGGAGCAGATTGGCGGCTCGATCATGGAGGGCCGCAAGGCGCAGCGCCCCATGACCTCAATAGGAAAGCTGCAAGCTGACTTGGAGGCCGGCCGGATTTCTCGCGCGCAGTACGATCAGGCGGCGGCAGGCATCGGCAAGCCGGGCGTGGAAATAAACATGCCGCAAGTTGGAACCATTCCGCAAGGGTACGAACTTCACCAAGACCCCCGGAATGGAGCGTATAGTATGCGCCCCATTCCGGGGGGGCCAGAGGATACATCGGAGCAAGACGCTCTACGCTTGCGAAATCAAGGCGAGCAAACCGTCAATCTTATGGATACGATTGAGCAAATTCGCAAATTGGCAAATGAGAGCGCTGTTCCTGTATTTGGAACGCAGTCCATTCCTCTCCGGATTTACAGCGAGACACCGCAAGCTAAGGTCGCGGCGCACATGAGGCACATTACATCTGGCGTGGCGTTGGGCGCAATGATGCGATTGAAGGAAGCATCTGCGACCGGAGCAACTGGCTTCGGTCAGATGAACTTGCGAGAGTTGGAGCTGCTGATAAATGACATTGGTGCGCTCAATTTGAATGCGTCGGAAGACGTGATTTTGCCAACACTTGATCGTGTTGAGGCGCGGGCAAAAAGTGTCGCTCGTCAAATTATGGAAACGGTGCCGCCTGAGCAAATCCAGGCTTGGGGCCTTGAACCTTTGATTGCAATTGGTGGCGGTGCCTCTAATGGCGGCAGCGCTTCTACATTGGACCTTCCTCCACAGCGCGTGACATCGGAAGAATGGCGGAACATGACGCCTGAGGAGCGATCATTGTGGCGGAACATGACGCCTGAGGAGCGATCATTGTGGCGGGACATGACGCCTGAGGAGCGATCATTGTGGCGGAACTGACACTTGAGCAGCAGCGGGCGCTTGCGCGAGCGAGGGCGAGGGCGAGGGCGAGGGCGAGGGCGAAGGGTGGCGCTAACTATGATCGCGCGCGACGTGGGGGAGCTTTTTCCAAGGTTGATGCGGCCGTGCGGGGCGCCGCCGATATGGCGACTTTCGGATTTTCCGATGAGATTGCCGCGGGCATGGGGGCGTTGACCGGTATTGGTGGTGCGCGTGGCGATTACAAGGGCAACTTGGAGCGTCAAAGGGCGATTGATTATCTCGATACCCAAGAGAACCCTTATTCGCGCCTTTCAGGGCAGCTTGCCGGGGGGGTTGGTGTGGGCGCTGGCGCGGCGGCCGCCGCGCTGCCTAGATTGGCTGGACGGGGAGCCGCCGCTATAACCGGCTCGGGGGCAACCGGTGGAGCTTTGTGGGGCGGCGCATACGGGTTTGGTTCGGGGCAAGACGGCGCCACTGGACGTATAGAGGCCGCTATACCCTCCGCAATTGCGGGTGCAGCGGTTGGCGCTTTAGCGCCGGTCTTTGCTACCGGTGTCGGAAACGTGACCAAAAGGGCAATGGGGGCAAGTGGCGCCGACCGCCTTCTTAGGCGTTACGGGCTGTCGCGGGAAAGTGGCGCCCTACTAAACAGGGCGCTTCAAAATGATGACGCAGCTTTGCGGTTGGGCCAAATCAGCGATGGCGGCATGATGGTTGATATTACGCCGGGCGGGCGCTCGATGCTGGACACCTTCTTACAAAGGGGCGGCCCTAACGCGCGGGGCGCATCTCAGGCAATTGGGCAACGTGCGGCGCAAGCCAATCAAGATATTGTGTCGACGCTTGATGATTTGATGGGCCGGCCTGCGAGCCTTTCTGAAATAGAGAAGTCAATTCGACTGGCCTCGCAGGGCAGCAGGTCGACTGCATATAGCCGCGCCTACGCGTCGCCCATCGATTATGCTTCGCCGCAGGGGATGCAAATCGAACGATTAATCAAGACGCGCGTTCCGGCACGCGCCATTCGGCGGGCCAATGAACTCATGCGCATTGACGGTGATAAGAGCCGTCAAATAATCGCTCGGATTGGTGATAATGGGCGAATTACAATCGAACGCCTGCCAGATGTCAGGCAGATTGATTACATCACCCGCGCCCTGAACGATGTTGCTAATGAAGCCGATGGCAGGGGGGCGCTTGGTGGTACAACGCAGTTGGGGCGTAGTCTATCAGGACTGTCGCGCGAACTGCGCGATCTGACACGGGTCGCTGTCCCGTCTTATGACGCCGCTCTTGAAACTGCGGCATCGGCCATCCAAGAGCGGCAAGCAGCCCTTATTGGCGACAAATTGTTTTCACGCACCGTTTCCAGTAGGGATTTTGCCGCCGAAGTTTTGGCTATGACAACCCCGGAACGAAATGCGGCCAAACTGGCAGCGCGGGGGCGTATTGATGAAGCGTTGGCCAATGTCCGCCGCACGATCACCGATCCAAATGTAGATGCCCGTCAGGCCATGCAGGCTGTTAAGGATTTGAGTAGCCCGGCCGCGCGCACAAAAATGGCTGCATTACTTGGAGATGTAGACGCGGCCCGTCTTTTTGGTCAACTGGACGAAGCTGCGAAGGCGCTTGATTTGCGGGCTGCGGTCATGACGAATAGCCGGACCTATGGGCGCCAAGCCGCGCAGCGTGCCTTAAGTGATGTTGGCCAGCCCGGCGTTGCCCGGACATTTATTGAGGCTGGCCAAAGGGGCGGATTGGCGGAAGGTGTCAAGCGCGTTTTGCGAGACGCTTTTGGCGTACAAGGCGCGACTGAGGCCCAAGACCGTATCGCCGGCGAAGTTATGCAGGCATTGACGGGGCCAAGAGGCGCAGATGCGCGCAATCTCGCGCGTATAATTATGAGTGCTGGCGCAACGCAGGACACGGCAGAGAAAGCAGCGCGGCGCATAGCGTTTATGGTGGGCGGCGGCCTTATGGGCTCAACTATTTCTTTAATGGGAGGAGGTGGTTTTCAACCATCCAATCTCCCCCTGCTGCCGCTTACGACGTCGGCCGGCATGGCGCGTGAGGTGCAATAATGGCGCGGTATGATCAGCAGATTGCCGGACGGCTGATGTCCGATCTGATGCGCGATTTCGGTCTGACGCGCCCGCAAGC
Organism: Phycisphaeraceae bacterium; assembly: GCA_028282685.1. GTDB lineage: Bacteria > Planctomycetota > Phycisphaerae > Phycisphaerales > Zrk34 > JANQHK01. The sequence goes on along the minus strand of JANQHK010000136.1, from coordinate 20,615 downwards.
GGCGGGCTTTGTCGGAAATTTGGCGCATGAAAGTGGTGGCTTCAACACGTTGCAAGAAATCAGCCCGCTTATCCCCGGATCACGCGGTGGGTATGGTTATGCGCAATGGACTGGCGGCCGCCGCCGCCAGTATGAAAGGTGGTCGCGCGAGAGGGGGCTCAATCCGGCTTCATATGAAGCCAATTACGGGTTCTTGAAACATGAGTTGACGAACACGCAGGAACGGTCGGTTTTGACGCAGTTGCGCAAGGCGAGATCGGCCCGTGAAGCAGCCTTGATTGTTCGCAGGAAGTTTTTGCGACCGGGCATTCCTCACGACAAAAGCCGCATTCGCTTTGCCGAACTGATCGCCGATGATCCGCTTGGACCGGTCACGGAAACGCAAATTGCGCGCGCCGAGAAAGGGGGGCGCCTGCCTATTCCGCAAGAGCGCCCTACGAGTATTCTGGCTGGCTTGCTTGGCGTCACACCCGCCGCCGCTGAGCCTGCGCCGGGTCTTTTGGGCTTGTCGGACGATGAACTGCCCATTCCGACACCGCGCCCGCTTGCCGATGAAACATTCAATGATCGGGCAACCAGTTTTCCTATTCCGCGCACCCGCCCTTATCCGGTTCCGCGTGATCGGTCCTATCCCATTCCGACACCCGCGCCGCGCGACTACCCGGTGCCGACACCGCGTCCTTATCCGGTTCCCCAAGAGGCACCTCGCTCGTATCCCATTCCGACGCCTGCGCCTCGCGATTATCCGGTTCCGGGGCAGCGTCCATCGCGTGCCGCGCCGGGCGTTCCGGTCCCGCGACCACGGCCGGCGACCTACGTGCAAAATCCGCCCATTCCCGACAATCGGCCGCGCAATCCAAATGCCGTTGGGGTTCCTGTGTCAACGGCATCGGCGCAGCCGATCAGTGCAACAGGTATTTTGGGAGCATCCTCAGACGATGAAGTCATTCCCTATCGGGAGCGCGGTGGTGGCGGGCGTTTTTATAGCGGTGTCCTGCGGGACGCGGTTCCGCCTTTGGAAATCTTTGACCCCAACACGGGCCAACTTCGGCAAATCCCCTACCATTGGGTAACGCCCGAACTTGAGCAGCAAAGGTCATCCGGTGGATTGTTGCCGGAAGTGCGTCGCCGCGACCCGGCTATTTCTTCTCGCGATGATACTGGCGCATACAATCCCGTAACGCCATACCTTTTCCCGCCAGCCGTTGAAGTGCCGGTGTCAGCGTCCACACCACCCATCCCTGCTTCGGTCGCGATAGACCCGGCCTTGATGGACCCCGCGCTTGGCGCCCCCGTCGCGCCAATTACACCCGCGACGCCTCAACCTGTCCCTGCTCCGGGCGAATTTTGGCCGGAATTGTCCGTTGAGGAAATTGCTCCTCAGTCGTTCGCGCCTGCGCCTCAACCTATTGCACCACAGGTAGCGGCGCAGCCAACGCAAACCGCGCCGCCACCGGAGCCGAAAGTCTGGAAAGTTCCGACAGGTTCGGCGGTGTGGAGCGGCGAAAGCGATTTCGGCATGACCAATCGCGGCCACACGCTTTGGCGCGATGCTGATGGAAAGGTGCACCGCTACACGCCCGAATATGACTATGTGAGCGTGTATCACCCCGACGAAAATCAATGGCGCCCTGGTGACCGAGGTATTCTTTCGGGTTTCATCGACGCGCCGTCCGATGGCGGGATTTTGAGGCGTGCAGCAAGAACCGGTTTGGGTTATGCTCTTGGCGGCGTGCCGGGGATGATCATGGCGCAGCCGGAAGTGGGGAACACGATGCGACGCGGTATCAGGGCTTTGACGGCCCCCGTCATGACGCGGCCGGCCGGCGGTGCATTTACCGCTGCGCCTGTTCGGCAAAGCAATTATTCGCCGGTTCCGGGCTTTCCCGCAGCGCCGCCGGGCGGCCCGACCACGCCGGTCACTTACAGCCAATCGGACATTGACCGTATGAACTCTATCAGCCCGGCCGCAACGCAAGCGGTTCTGAGCGGGCAAGCGGGACTGTTTTGATGCCCAAAGACAAGTTCAGCGACTATTCCGCCACCGAAGCCAGCAACACCGACGTCGGAAGTGTTGGTATTGAGGGCACCGACCCGCCGAGCAATTTCGACAACGCTTTGCGCGAATTGATGACGCATATCGCGGAACACTTTTCCGAGGGCACGATTGCGTCGGCCACCACCTGTGACATCGGTGGAGAAAAAGAGGTCTTTCTCAACGTCACGGGGACCACGACGATCACAGCTTTTGGCACGGTGAAGGCCGGTACGTGGAAACTGCTATTGTTCGCCGGAGCGGTTACGGTCACGCATAACGGCACGTCGCTCATTTTGCCCGGCGGGGCCAACATCACCACGGCTGCCGGGGACATGATGTGGGCTGTTTCCGAAGGCTCGGGCAACTGGCGCGTGGCTGTCTATACCGATGCAAGCAGCCTTACTGTCACGACGACGGGAACGCAGACGCTCACCAACAAGACGCTGACGACGCCCACGCTCACGCTCAAACAATCGGCGGGAGCCGCGCCTACCGCTGAGGGCGATATTCAGTGGGACACGACCGATAACAAGCTGGTTGTCGGTGACGGGTCTGCCGCACACGCCCACCTCCAAGCCGGCAAGTGGGGTGTGTTCATTCCCGCTGGCGCGATGACGGCCGCGAGCACGAATGGGGCCGAAAGCGGTTCGTCTGAGATGACGACGAACGCGCACAATTTTTCAACATTGGCATTCGACGCCTCGACCGACGAATATGCGTGCTTCGAGGTCTGGGCTCCCGCGTCTTGGAACGAGGGGACTGTCACGTTTCAGGCGCTTTGGACCACGACAGCCACAGACGCGGACGGGGTTGCGTGGGCCTTGCAGGGCGTGGGCGTGGCCGATGGCGACGACAGCGACGTGGCCTATGGCACGGCTGTTGTGGTGACGGATGACGCGCAATCGAATGCAGATGACGTGCTGGTGACGGCGGAAAGCTCGGCGGTCACCATCGCGGGCTCGCCGGCGGCAGGCGAGATGTTGCAATTCCGGTTGTTCCGCGACGTGTCCGACGCGAACGACGTGATGACCGAAGACGCGCTTTTGCGTGGCATTGTCGTGTTCTTCACCCTTGACGATGTGCATGATTGATGCAGCCGTGGACGCCACAACAGCCGATTGCATGGGCCGCCGCCGCCGCCGCCGCCGCCGGGGCGCCCATTACTGTTGGTGACACGGGCACCGCGCTCCAAACCGACACGATCAATCAAACGCTGAACCTGAACACGACCGCCAAGACCGGCGATCTGATCGTGGCTCTGGTCATGGCGAACGATAACGATAACGCTGATAGCACGGTCACTGCTTCTATCACCGGGTTTTCCTTGGTCGTGGAAGAAGAAGACAGTGATGGCAGTCTAACTTGCTACGCGGGAATTTTCAGCAAGGTCGCTTCCGGAGGAGAAACCAGCGTCAGCCTGTCGGGCAGCTTCTCTTTCGGCGGCACTTTCGACAAGTCCGGGTTTGCGGTATTCACGCTGAGCGGCCTCAACAGCACAACCCCAATTGACACCAACACTGTACACTACAATTATCTTGCGGTCAGCGGGACAGGCGCGACGGTAGGTTTTGCGGCTCACGTGGCCGATCCGGGAACCGGTAGTGCCGCGATCACAGGGGGCGGCAATATGATTGATAATACCGTCAATTTTGATTTCAACTACGGTTATGACGATGCGCCACCGAGCGGCTCCATCACTTATTCATCAGCGGTTTTAGGCGATAGTGTTAATGCCATGGTTGCCGCGACATGGGGATAGACAATGCTTTACGCCAAGATCACACGCGATTTGAAAGATACGGGTGAGCGTCGATATTTCGAGCGCCCGCCCAAGGCGCCCGGCGAGATTGCCGACCACAAGCCTTATTGGGTTCCGGTAACGGTCGACCCGGCCCCCGCCTTGCCGGGGCGCGGCTACCGGTTTTCGGCTCCGAAAACGGAAATCACCGCGAACGGCGTTCGCCAATATCGCGAGCTTGAGCCCGTCACGGTCACACCGCAGATGGTCAAGCGCGAGGCGCATAGGCGCATCGTGGCAGTCGTACCCGAATGGAAACAGCGGAATTTGACGGCGCAAGCAACCCTCCTCGCCGAAAAGGGCCGTTCGGCGTGGACGGCCGACGAATTGAGGGACTGGAATGCGGGTTTTGCGATCTGGTCGCAGGTGGCAGCGATCCGCGCTGCATCCGACGCGATCGAGGCCATGAACCCTATTCCTGTTGATTTTGATGACGATAGAAGGTGGCCCTGACCTCGAATGCACTTGGTGGCCAGATGAGTTTTTTGGCGTTAACATCAATCATTGTTGCGTGGCCCATGATCTGGGCGGTTCTGATGTAGAGTTGTTTGCCTGTGTCGCGGCGCAACACCCGCTGTTTTTCATTCTCGGCGCGGTGATGCTTGTAGGTATCTTTTTGTTTAGACCGATTTATTTGCGGATTGAGGCTATGAGAAAAATCAATGAAGTGATCGTGCATTGCAGCGCCACGCCCGAAGGCCGGCATGTGACGGTCGGCACAATCCGCGATTGGCACACCAAGCCCAAGTCGCAAGGCGGGCGCGGCTGGAATGACATCGGCTACCACTATGTGATTTATATTGACGGGTCGCGTCATGAGGGCCGCCCGGTCGAAAAAGTCGGTGCGCATGTGGCTGGCCGTAATACTGGAACCGTTGGCATCTGCTATGTCGGCGGTGTGGCGAAGGATGGTGTGACGCCGAAGGACACGCGCACGCCGGCCCAGAAGCGGGCTCTTGTCGAATTGCTTTCCGAACTGCTCGAAACCTACCCGAAAATTACGAAAATTTCAGGCCACCGGGATTATGCGGCCAAAGCCTGCCCGAGCTTCGACGCCCGTTCGGAGTATGCGAGCCTTGTGCGTGATCGAGGCCACACCCCACAACCCTCCACCGCACACATTCCCGACAAACGGATTGCCTACTTGCAACGGCTTTTGATGCGCGCTGGTCATTCCCCCGGCTTGGCGGATGGCATTGTAGGTCCGAAGACGCGCCAGGCGACCAAGGCGTATCAGGAACACATGGGGCTGTCTGTCACTGGCGAGCTTGACACGGCGACGGTGAAGCTTCTGCGCGAGACGTTCGAGCCGTCAATTGATGAGGAAATCGAGCGCGACATTGCGCGTGCGCTCGACAAAGACAATCGCGCTCACCGCGAACGTCAGATTGACGAAGTGCTCGCCGATCACGACAAGTCACCGGTGACGTCGACTACAGCCATCGCGTCGGCGACGGCAACTGCGGGCGGGTTGACGGCCGCCGCTAGCAAAGCGGTCGAGGTTTACGAGGAAGCGGTTGATGTTGCCGGCCGCGCGGCCGAGGCGACAGGCGAGGCGGTCGAGGTCGCCTCTCCATTGTGGCAGGCCGCGCCGTGGGCGATTGTGGCTGTTGTCGTTGTTGGGGCCGGCGCATGGATTATCCGTGAGCGGGTGCGCAAGGCGCGCGCGGCAAAACGCGCACGGCTGAACAGGCAATAGCATGGGCTGGCTGGCTGCATTGGGGGCAATCGGGCGGGCTGTCTGGCCTATCATCAAGCCGCTGGTCGGGCCTTTCATAGCATACTGGAAAGGCCGCAGGGAAGGCGCGGAGCGGCAGCGCGCCAAAGCGGAAAAGAGATACAATGACGCAGTTGAAAAGGCTGGCCGGGCTCGCGGCCGTGTTGATCCTGACGGGGTGCACGACGATCCCTATAACCGCGACACGTGACGCAATCCCGTGTGTGTCGGTCGATCCAATCCGGTTTTCGGGTTCCAACGATACGCCGGAAACCATTCAACAGGCTCGCGGCTTCAACGCGGTCTATGACGCGATTTGTGGAGCGGAAAAATGAACTCTCAACAATTGAGGACCGCCGCCCGCCAGCATGGCCTTGCGTTCCTAGGCGAACAGGCACGGTTTATCATCGCCATTTCCGCCGCCGCGACGATCCTTTCTTCGATCATCTGGTTTTTCATCGGCGATGATGTTCAACCTTATGTGGAGCTTCCAGATCAGGTCGACGGTATCGAGGACAATGTGACGATCCTCGCTGACCGTGTTGAAACAGGTTTTGACGAGCAGGCGGAACGCATCGGTAGGGTTGAAGGGCGGGTGAACACCGCGCTCCGCCCCGATGCTGTTGAATGGGACACGTTGCGCACCGGAATTATCGGTGGTGTCTGCGAGCGCGGCCAAGTCTGCACCGTCGAGATGGTTGTGAAACGCACCCCGGACGGAAACACCTGCGACAGAACGCCGACGGTGGCACGCTTCGTTCGCGATGGTGACGGCGTGGTCTATCCGGCCGAAAACCCCAATCCTGATCACCCCACGCCATCAGCGCGGTTTGTGCGGGATTGGCTGACGATTGAACACCTGTTTGTTGTTCCACGCATCGCCACTCCCGGCGATGCCGTCTATCTCGCCGAACTGGCCTATACAGGCTGCGATTTCGCTGGCCCGCGAGAGGTGGTCAGGCAATCATCGCCTGAAATCCGGTTCACCATCAAGTAGGTCAAATCCATCCGACACGATCTGCAATTCGCAATCGGCCGTCACCACGCAGCTTTTCCAGCGCTACGCCCGGCGCGCGATATGATCGCCGGTCACCGCGCTCCAACTTGTCTTCCTCGCGCCATCGCTGTTCGACGCGGCACATTTCTTTCCAAATACCCAATTTCTGGGCCAAGTCCCGCTCGCGCCGCATGACGCAGAACAGATCATAAATTTGCGCACCCCGCTTCATCCTGCGGTTCTCGAACGCCTTCCGGCAACCCAAGCAGCAAAAACGTTCATCTTTACGCCCAGGCGTGTACGCAGCGCCGCACTCGTCACAATAGCGGTCCTTGTAGCGGACGGTCTTGACGGACATCTCAAACCCCTTCACGTTCAACTGTCTAGACAGTTAGTGTCAGGTAGGGTCCTTGTCAAGGTTCTTGAGCTTGTCGAACTCGGGCACCGGAATGAAAACGCAGGGCTCCACGTCGCTTCTGTCGCCGCGATCGGTCCGACCGGTTCGGGCGACATCGTAGGTCAGAGGCATTTCGCTCAATTGCCAAAAGCGGATGCGCAAATCCCCCTTGGCTTCGACCGCGAGAATGGCGCTAATCCGGTCTCGTTTTATGGCCTCGATTATGGCTTGAAGCTTGGATCGTGCCAGCATGTAGCCACCCATGCGCTCGATGCGCCACCATGTGATTTCCGGTCGCACTTTGACTTCGAGCCAGTAGAAAGGCTTACCGTCGCGATCCATCCGGTAATCAATCGGGCTCTTGCGCGGCATTTGAATGCACTGCAACCCAATGGATTTCCAGCGTTCGGCAAGCACGCGCGCAACGCGCCTCTCGTTCTCGCGGTTGATTTCGTTTTCGTAGAGTGGGCTAGCCACGGCGCATCGTCTGGCGCAGTTCGATCATCCAGTGCTCAATGAGCGACCGGCTGTTTTCGCCGCGTTCTTGCCACGCGCCCCAGATGACGAGGCAGCAATGATGCGGATCGACACCCCAATGCTCCCAGAACTTGGCCTCGTTCATGCCGTGTTGCGTGTCGTGAAGGTGGCGGGCAAGTGGCAATGTCCATCTGTCGGACACCTTCCGTCGCAATCCCCTACCCGGAGCAAGACAGGCGCGATTGGCGAATGAAATGTGTGCGGCGTCGACCGGGCGATAGCCTGAAATGATGCAGGGCAAGGTACGGATGAAATCGAGATATTGCGGGTCCTTCACACGATCAGTCTTGCCCTTGCCGTAGGTAACTTCCTGATCGGGAAGCTTGATCCGAAAACCGGTCATTTCTCCGCAACTTCCCGTTCTTCCCATCCGCCGGCAATCCCGACGCGTGCAAGCTCTTTCTCCAAGCGCCGCAACTGCCGTTCCTTGCGGTTGATGGTTCGCGAGGCCCACCGGAGCAGGGACAGCGGCACACTCACGCGAGCCTGATCACTGTCGCCGCGCCGCGCCGCCATGATCTCCTGCAATATCTGCTCGTTGGAGCGCCTAGCCATCACCTATCCCACCATGGCTTAACACGCCGAAAACGAATGCCCGTGCGTGTGATATGAACCGCCATCCGGAGCTTCGTCAGCAAAGCGATTTGCTTGGCCACGCGAATATCATAGGCGCGCGGGGCGCATTTCATTGACCAGCCCCCAATCTGCGAGCCTCAGCGATCGCGCGCCGGAACGCCTCGCGGATTTCTGTATGCTCACTGTAGGCGTAAATACGTGAACCGCTGGATGCCTGGAAAACAATATGGACACCTTCGCCATTATCCCGAAATACCTTATCATTGACCTTCACGTCACCTAACGACTGAGCCTCTTGCCAGAGCTGATCAAGCGTGTCCCTATCAACATGCACGCCTCTTTCGTCACGTGTGAGCGTAAGAATACGGTCCATCGCCTTCATTCCAGCCTACCTTTGCCCGCCATCTTTCCACGGATCGCCTGTTGGCATTAAGGCGCCCTCCTATTCAGTGCGATAATCGCCCTCTCAAAGGGCGTCAAAGGACCCCGCACCCCCCCCCCTTTGAGCGCTTCAAAGCCCGGCGCAAAAGATGCGCCTCTAAAAGATGGTGGCGCGGATGTTCAATCATCACAATTTTTCCATTGCCCGAAAATTTGCCTGTTCCGTTCTCCATGCTTCAATCGTCATGGTCGCGTTGACGCGATAAATCCGTTCCAGTTCATCGGCCTCGACGGCCTCTTTCACTCGTTCGAGATGGGCCAGATATTCAGGGTCGGCCAGCGCTTCACGCTCCTGCGCGGACACCGACTGAATGCCGCTCAACTGGTAGCCCTTCATGAGCCGCGCCTTGACCGTCTTCAACGTCTCCTCGATGTAAACGCGCTGCGCTTTGACTTCCGCCGCGATCTTGGCACGCTCGCGCAGCACGTGAAGCGCGTCATCAACGTCATTTTCCGTTATGATCTGGCGCACCGGCAATCCGTTCCTCAAGCACTTTTTTCAATTCAAGCGCATCGCCGGCCGCGCGCGCCCAATACTGTTTCAAGGTCTCGCGGTTGCGGACCATCCAGCCCTTGACCTCCTCGGGCTCAAGCGCGCGCGTCCAAGCGTCGACGTCATCAAAGAACGCCCCAACTTTCACCGGCACAAGGGGCTGCTCCAAATCCCATTGCACCAGAAGCGCATTGTCGCCCTCGACCAGCCGGAGCCGATAGGCCTCCTCCTCGGCGGCAACCACTTCCGAAGCAGTCATGTCTTCCGCCACGGCTTGATCCATTTCCTCCTCGGCGTAGAGACCTCCAAATTGGTCGGGCCAGCCGGCCCGCAACGCCTGCGCCTCGGCGCACTTGGTGATCATCAGGACCGGCATTCTGCCCCAATTGCCGTCACGATCCAGCGTCTTAACCACATCCTTTTTCAAAACGCGGGCTTTCTTCGGCTTGCCGCTGTCGGCCCAAACCTCACCCCTGTCGACATATTCATAGGCGTCTGGCGTAAATGTCAGCGGAGCAAACTCGTCCCAATGAGCGATCCCGATGACGGGATACCAGTCGCCCTTGTTGTCCTGTTTCCACAGGAGCACCGTGGCCGAAACAATGCCTTTCGGGTTGTTGTCGGACACGAGTTTTTCGTCATAGCCGATCTCCGCCGGCTCACTGGCCGGACGGTAATCGCCGCAACGCGATGCAATCACCCGTAGGCCATCGCGGGCGACGACAAGCGCCATGCGACGTTTCCGCTGATCTGTCTTGTTGAAGACGAGTGGAATGATCTGCCGGCGAAACGGATCGAGGCCATAGGACTGCGCCGCCGCCATATACAAATCGAACTCGGCGGCAGTGCAATCGGCCGCGACTGTCTCGCGGATCAATTGCATCTGGCGCGGCTGAAACTGAGCGACCTTGTTCATCACGCCCTCCTGATCGCAACCGCAAAGCCGCCATTGTCAAGACCCGCGCCGGGCACCTGTTCTCCGGCCTTGAGTTCGGCCAGCAGGGCGGTCTTATCCAGTTTGGGCGGCTGCGCTTTCCAGAACCGGGCCGGAATGTCGGCCTCCTCGCTCACAATCAAGCCGGGCTTGACCTCACGCAGCGAAAGCGTCGCCGTAGGCAGTGTGACGGCCTTTTGTTCGGTCGCGTCCATCGCCTGCTCGATCTGCGCCCGAATACGATCTTTCTTCGCCTCCAAGCGCCGGCGGCGGTCGATGAATGCTTTTTCCTTGGCCTTGAGCCCGACAATCAGAACTTCGATCTGATCGATCTCGTCAACCGCGCGGCCAATGGCCTCGAAAAGACCCGTTTCCCCCTCGATTGTGGCCGCCATCAAATCAGCATCACAACCAAGTTCGTCGGAAAGGGATTTCAGAAGATCAGTCGCGCTCTCTTTTTCAATCGCGACTTTGCGCTCCACACTCATGATGACTTCCTTTTGATGCGAGGGCCATAGCAAATAGGCTATCTCAATTCAAGCTCGATGGCTGCTTTTTTCAAATCTTTTTCGACTTGCCTTTTGGCACCCTGATCGGATGGTGTTGCGGATACGATCACGCTTCGCTTGCCGGCGGGGCCGTAAAGCGTGACCCGATAATGGCCGCTGCCGGTCACGCCAATCTCAAAGCACCGGCTATAGCGCCGGGCCAGTTTTTGCAGGGTTCGGAGCCGCTTATTCTGAGGCATCGACTTGACCTCTCACGGTCAAGGTGTAGGCGCGGGTAAACTCGCGAAGGATATAGAGCGCCTGAATTGCCATCTTATATTTTTCGGCGTCCTCGGCGAGCGCATCCGCCATCGCATCGCCGCCGAGATGGGCATAATTTTGCTCGCTGGGGTTGCTTTGAATGACGGCTGTTTCGGCATCGTTAATGGCTTCATTGAGAGCGGTCATGTTCTGAACGAACTTCGCCGAATGTCCCCTAACGCGAAAATTCATGGGCATCTCCATGTCTCGAAATCCTCCAAACAAGCCGCTTCGATCTGACGGATTTCATCGGCCGTCAGTTGATCCATCAGCCAGCGGCCATCGTTGCGACCAACGCACACGATGTCGAAATCATCGACCCATGGAGCATCAAAACCAACGTCGGGTTGCGGCGCCTCCATCACATAGGCAACCGTGATCGGCAGGCCACCGCGAATTGTGGTTTCACATTCGCCGTTCATCTGGCCAAACACCCTCTTTGATCAGGATTTCACGGGCCTCGCGGTAAATTTCCGCGCAGCGATCACCGATTATATCGGCCCCACGCGCATTCATGCGCGCACCATAATACTGCACGCAAACAGCGATGGTGCTCAGCGCATCGAGGCTGACGGTAACACCCTTCTGATTTTGAAAATGCCTCACGACCACGACCGTGACCGTGACCCCGACCACGACCACGACCCCAACCGTGACCCCGACCGTGACCGGTCATAGCCACGCCGTAATAACACCGCGTTCATTTCTTGCTCCGGGGCAGTTTGGAGATTTCGATGGCGTCAATCACCGATCCGCGCCCAATAATCACACGCCCATCGGGGAACGGCTCAACCTCGCTAAATTCGACAGATTTGAGGGCATCCGAAAAACGCCCGGTGTCGGCGATCCATGCGGCATCTTCGACAACCAGTTCAGTTGCCGTAACGGCGACCAGCCGGCCTGTGTCAATCATGGTGACCGTGCGGATCAAATAGTTTGCCCCAATATTCCACGGTGCCGTCGCGTCGGCTGCGCCGCCAAACATGGCCGCAATAGCCTTGGCCTCTCCGATTTTCATGTCATCAATGCTCATTGGACTTCCTTTTACGGTGCCAAACCCGGTTGCACGGCATTAACCCTCATAGGGCTTGTAAAGCCAGCTTTCCGCCATATAGGCGCGGATGCCCATCAATCCGTCATTCGGCCTCACCACAGGCGAAAGCACACGCATGTCATAGCGCGCACCAAAGTTCGGGTCGGCGACGTCCCCCATCTCCTCGACAAGATCGAACATGCGCACAGGGGTTTCGAGCACCTCGATAACCAAGTGCGGTTCACCAGCCCACTTGATGAATGCCCCTTGGGCTGGCGTGATCAGGTCGCCGACGTTGAAGCGGCACCCATCCTTGTAGTCGTTGAGGATTTGCCGCATATCCATGATAGCGGCCTCGCGTTGCATCCTCGAAAGCGAGGGAATTTCCTGCTCCTGCTGAGCAGCGTGGGCCAGCGCCTCAACAAACTCTTTCGGCATGTTCATGATGGTTTCCTTTCGATGTTGAACAATTCCCACTGATAGGCTATTTACTCACACAGGGCAAGCGTGGAAAACCGATATGCTGAAAGAAATCGAAAAATTCCTGACTGAGCAGAACATGAACCCGACTGATTTCGGCCGGCGCTTCATGAGTGATCCCATGTTCGTGTTTGAGGTGCGTAAGGGCCGTATGCCCTACCCAGCAACAAAGACGCGTCTCAAAACGGCTATGGATGCCTACAGGAGCGAAGCGCGCGAAAAGAAGCCCGCTGAGCGCGAATAGCGGCCAGATGGGCGGGAGCCCACCGCAGGACATGAGCGCGGTTGCCGGCGAGCCTGTATCAGACTGTCTAGCCGCTTATAAGTTGTTCGATCTCTATTGGTTTTCGACGCGAGATATAGCGCGGGCATTGGAAACTAGTGAGGCGCGCGCGCTCAGGCTTGTGACGCTCGGCAGGTGCATCGTCCACCATCTGCCCATACCGTATGAGGGTGTCAGATGACCAAAAAATTTGACGGCGGCAGCGACCACCACACCATGCCGGAGACGTTGGAGGCTGCAAGGGGCACGTACCTTGGGCAGGCGCATTTCGCCGGCACGGGGCCGGAAAACACAACCTGTCGTCAATGTGTTCATTGGGGCAATAAAACACAGGCCGGGGAATGGCGTGGTTTTGATTATGCCGACGACGGTATGGGAATGATGGCCCTGGAGCCCGCGAAATGCCATTATCCGATCATGAATAAGGCGGCGCGGCGAGTTCCGCCGCAAGCTGGATCGTGCGCTTTCTACAGCGAGCGCTTTGACCCGCCCGATCTGGTCAGGAAGCGGCGCAGGAAAAAACGCAATGCCGAATAGCCCGCCATGGTTTCGGCTTTACCATCGCATCATTGATGATGAAAAACTGCGCGTTCTGGCATTCGAGGACCGGTGGCATTTTATTGCCCTGTGCTGCTTGAAGGCGTCCGGCCTGCTCGACCAATCCGATGAAAACTGGAAAAGCCGCAAGGTCGCCGTGAAAATGGGCCTCCAAGTGCGCGAGCTTGAGGAGGTTTTCCGGCGCTTGGAGGAAGTCGGCCTAACCGATGCGAATGGTCACCCTCTGGCGTGGGATGAATTGCAGTTCAAAAGCGACCTTAGCAGTGATCGCGTTCGGAAATTCAGGGAAAAACAAAGGTTTACGGCCTTGAAGCGCTGATGAAACGTTTCTGAAACGTGCCAAGATAACAGATACAGAAAACAAGGTTACTATTATTAGTCTGTGGAAATCGGGGATAATGGGAAAATCGGGGAAAAGGCAATGAAGGGTAAGAGTTGCAAAACATGCGCTTTCTGGAAGCTCACGGATGGGATGAACGGTCAGTGCCGTCGTTTTCCTCCAAGCCGGGCGATGAACCATCATACCGCCGACAGCTTTGTGAGGACGCTTTCGAAGGATTGGTGTGGCGAACACAAGCCGAAGCCCACGCCACGCAAGGCCAAGCCTGCACCCGATAACGTCGTGCAGATGAAGCGCCCTCTTGTTGACCAATAGCCTATAATAGGCTATGATGCAGTCATCAAAGGGAATGAGGTTTGCCGGATCGTCAGTTTCTATTGGAGCCTGTTTCTCATGGAGGTTCTCCATCGAGAGGCGTTCGCGTTGCGAGCGGTGGGCAATGGCACCCTGTTGGCAGTTGCACGCGTGATCACAATGAGTTGAGCTATGGGGTTGAATAGACGCAATCTTTTCAAGGCCGCCGCTGGTGCTGTCACCTCCGCGCCTTCGATTGCGCGGCAGGGTATCACCAGCTTTTCCGGTGAGTTTTCGACTGACCTATATGGCGCGGTTCAACCAGTGCCGGAAGTGGATATACCCTTCGATCATATCGAATGGCTGCGGCGGCGCGCTTCCGGTAAGGCGACGGATGCGGAGATTTCCGAGCGAGCGGTTGAGAACCTTCGCCAGGAAGCGGTGACTGGTAGGCACGCCATTGCCCGCGTGGAAGCGCTGAGATCGGTTTCAGGCGTCCACAAGCAGGGCATGATTGATCGCGATCTTGAAAGACAATGGCGCCGGTATCAGCAACAAGAGGCAATCCATAATTTGATCCACCAGTTCAAGAAAGGGTTATGATGCCAAAACATCCCAAAATCCACTCCACTGATTGGATAGATATTCACGCCTGCGACTGTGCACAACTTGCTTTCGAGGAATTTAATCGGCGCGGGTGGTCAACGATCTTGCCGAGCTATGAAGAAATGCGTGATGCACTTGAAAACGAAACTGACCGCAACTGAAAAAGGAGAAACTGAAAATGAAATCATTCATTCTGCTGGACCGTTCCGGGTCCATGGCAACTCATTGGGTTGAAACTATCGGCGCACTCAATGCCTATGCCGAAAAGCTCGCCGAAAGCGAGCCCAAGGCGAAGATCACCATCGCAAGCTTTGACAGCCAGAGCTTTGATGTCGTGCGCGACGGCGTGAAGGCCAAGGATTGGTCTACGATCTATCCTGACGAGATCACACCGCGCTCGATGACGCCACTTCTTGATGCGATTGGCAAGCTCGGCGGACTGGTCAAGGGCAAGCGGGTGTCGATCTGCATACTGACCGATGGCAAGGAAAATGCCTCACGCGAGATGACCAGGGACAGCGCACGCGGTCTGATCGAGCAATGGAAATCGAGCGGCTATGACGTTGTGTTTATTGGCGCTGATTTTGACGCATTTGACGAGGCCGGCAGTTTGGGTATCGCGAGAGCCCAAACCATGAACACCAGCAAGGACAATATCGGCGCCACGATGACGGCTATGGCTATGCGGGCCACGAACTACGCCAAGACCGGCGACAACAAGGTGGCATGGTCCGACGAGGATCGCGAGGCCGCTAAGTGACGGGGGTGCCAATGTAGTAGACTGTGTGGGAACAATTCAGCAGCCCCGGTTGAAGAAATTCAGCCGGGGTTTTCACGAAAGCCATTGACAATAGGCGCATATGCCCCTATATTGAAATCATCAAACAGGAAACAAAGGGAAGAACCGATGACCTTGGCTGAAATATACGAAACGTATCAGATCGGATCGAGCGGTTTCGTGCGCGCCGTCGAGCAGCTTTATGCCTACAACATCACCCGCACCGAGATCGAGCGCATCGCCGCCAAAGCCCCGACCGCCGAGGAATTTCAACGCATATGGGAGAATGATGACGACTGGTTAGATGCCTAATATATCTCCCCAAAAGATCAAGCAGGCCCGGCACACGTTGGGCCTGACGCTTGTTGAGATGGCGCGTCTCATGGACACCGACCCAAGGTCACAGCGTGCTTTCGAGGCACCCGCCAGCGCGAGCACAGCCCGAACACCCCCACCCCGATACATTCGTTTGATGCGGGCCTATCTTTCTGGTTACAGGCCGGATGACTGGGCGGCCTCTGGTTGACAGTATTCTCAATCGTCTGTAATAGGGTTGTGATGCCTCCTCCCAAGAGGTTTCCTTTTGATGTGACACGGGGCCGGAGAGACACCCTCCCGGCCCCGTGTTGCGTTCAGCGAGGTTGATCATGGCTGGCACGGCCATTTACAAACCATGGGAAGAACCACTCGGACGCCCGACAACCTACGATCCGAGATATTGCGAGATGGTGACCGAACTTGGCGCTCGTGGAAAATCACTGACCCAAATCAGTGCCATTCTGGATATTCCCAGAACCACACTTCTGAGATGGGGTGAAAAACACTCCGAGTTTCGGACTGCGCTCAATCGCGCGAAGGAACTGGAGCAGGCTTGGTGGGAAGAGGTAGGCCAGGAGGGGCTTGGTAAGAAATTCTTTCAGGCGGCGCTCTGGAAAACGTCCATGCAGGCCCGGTTCCGCGACGATTACACCGAACGCAAAACATCGGTGATCGAGGGCAACCCGGACAGGCCCGTCAAGACCGTGGTCGAGTACGAGATCGTTGACCCGAAGGCAATCGATGCAAGTGAGGCGACGTCGGGTTGAGGTCGCAAGGGCGTTCAAGCCGCTCCTCGCCCCGAACAGACACAAGATCGCAAAGGGTGGACGGGGCTCGGGCAAATCGCATTTCTTTGCTGAGCGCGCCGTTGAGCGAGCAGCCGATTGGCCATCGGTGGCGGGCGAGGGGTTGCGGTTTTTCTGCACCCGTGAAGTGCAAAAGACCCTCAAGGAAAGCGCCAAGCACCTTATCGAGACGAAAATAGCTAAGTTCGGCTTCGGCGAGGCTGACGGGTTCCGCGTTTTCGCGGATCGCATCGAGACGCCAGGCGACGGCCTATTCCTGTTTCAGGGCATGGCCGACCACAATGCGGAAAGTGTGAAATCACTGGAAGGGTTTCACGGCGCATGGACAGAGGAAGCGCACACACTGTCGGGGCGGTCAGTCGAGCTTTTGCGTCCGACATTGCGCTGGGATGCTCCACGCCTCGGGCTCGCGTCCGAACTGTGGTATTCCTACAATCCGCGCTTCCCGACAGATGCGGTCGATGCGATCTTCGCAAATCCCACCCAGAGGCCGACGAGTGCTTCCGTGGTGCATATCAACTGGAATGACAACCCTTGGTTTCCAGAGGTCCTTGAGCAGGAGCGGCTAGACTGTCTCAAAGACAACCCGGAGCAATACGCCCACATATGGGAGGGCGACTATGTGAAGGTTGTTGCCGGCGCGTATCTGGCGCGGCATCTGGCGGAAGCGCAGGCGGCCGGTCGCATTGGTCGCGTGTCGCGTGAACCGACTGTTGAGCTTCGCGCCTATTGGGATATTGGCGTCGGTGACGCGACTGCGATCTGGATCGTGCAGTTTGTCGGTCAATCCATTCTCGTACTCGACTATTATGAGGCGGTCGGCCAGCCGCTAGAGGCGCATCTAAACTGGCTGCGGGATAGTGGATATGAAAATGCGTTGTGTGTGCTGCCGCATGATGGCGAGCACCGCGAAAAAATCTTTGCTATCCAGTACGTGCAGCATGTGAAAAACGCCGGGTTTCGCACCAAGACGGTTCCGCATGGTGGTAAGGGCGCGGCGATGCGCCGTGTCGAGGCGATGCGGAAGGTCTTTTCGCGATGCTGGTTCAATGAAGAAACGACGGGACCGGGACGTTCGGCGCTTGGCTGGTATCACGAAAGAATTGACGACAAGCGAAATGTGGGATTGGGGCCGGAACACGATTGGTCGAGCCATGGCGCAGATGCGTTCGGTCTGGTATGTATCGACCACACGCCACCGGTTGCACCGCAGCAGCGCGCGCGCACAACTGCCAGTTCGCAGGGATGGATGGGATGACAGCGGACGTCATTTGCCTCGATGATCACAGGTCAAGGGACCTTGTTTCCGGCGAGATGGTTTGCCGGACATGCGGCGATCATTGGGAAGGACGAATTGAAGTTGGCGAATTGGCGGCAACCTGCCCGTCGTGTGGCGCGAACAATAGCCGTCCGTTTCATTACGTCGAACCGGATGAAGTCTGGTACTGCGCTTGTGGCGAAACGTTGTTTTTCCTGACGCCGGAAGGGCCGGTGTGCCCGAACTGCGGCTTAACACCGGAGCCCGATTGATGATCGCCCGCGTCGAGATCAGCGCGGACCATCTCAGTGACAAAATGCTGCCGCGCGTGATCGCGCCGGCCATTCACGAGTTGTTCAAGCAGTATGAAGACCTGACTGGCCAAAAACTGCCGATGGTGCGCAGTTACCGTTGCGAGTTGGGCAACGTCCATATCGAATTGAAAGATCGAGACGATGGCTGACGATATTCTCAAAGAGGCCAAGGACGCGCTTGAGACTGCCACGAGCAACGAGCAGGAATGGCGCACGCAGTCGGTTGAGGACGTCCGTTTCGCGCGGCTTGGCGAACAGTGGCCCGATGACGTTCGCGTGAAACGCGAGAACAAGTCTCGCCCCTGCTTGACCATCAACAAAATGCCGGCCTTCATCCGCCAAGTTGTGAACGACGCCCGGCAGAACAAGCCGAGCATCAAGGTTCACCCTGTCGACAGCGCCGCCGACACGGAAACAGCGGACATCATGAATGGGATGATCCGCAACATCGAATATTCGTCCAACGCGGACGTCGCCTACGATACGGCGGTCGAGTGCGCCGTGACCGGTGGTGTGGGATATTTCCGGGTCTCCATGGACTACGCCTATGACGATGCGTTTGAGATGGATTTGCGGATTGATCGCATTGCCAATCCGTATTCGGTCTATGGCGACCCGCATTCGGTTGAAGCCGATAGCTCCGACTGGAACACGTCTCTGGTGGTCGAGCCCGTTCCGCGCAAGCTTTTCGAGGAGGAATATGACAGTAGGGCTGCGGTCGATTTTTCGGCGGCCGCGTGGAGCGGTATCAGCGACCCGTGGTTGACCGAAGAAAACGTGTTGAAGGCCGAATTTTGGAAGCGGGTCGAGGCCGAGCGAGAAATTGTCCTGTTGAGCAGTGGCCGCACATTCGCCGTCGAAGACCTTTTCGGCGTGACCAGCATCAAGGATGGGCTTGGCGCGGTTGATCCAAAAAAAATCGATCCTGATTTGGCGCCTGTCGCAATGTCGATTATAGCTGGTGCGGTGCAGATCATGTCGCGCCGGATGGCCAGGACGCATCGCGTGACACAGTATATCGTCAGCGGTGTTGACGTGCTGGAAACGAACGAGTGGCCGGGCCGGTTTATCCCGATCATCCCGGTTTATGGCGACGAGTTCGACGTTGAGGGCAAACGCTATTTCCGCTCGCTGATCCACCACGCCAAAGACGCGCAGCGAATGATGAACTATTGGCGCAGCGCCTCGACCGAACTTGTCGCGCTGGCACCGCGTGTCCCCTATATCGGGCCGACAGGTTCTTTTGCGACCGACGCCGACAACTGGTCGACCGCGAACACAGACAATCACCCCTACCTCGAATACGATCCGGTCGCGGGTGCGGCGCCACCGACCAGACAGCCACTTGACAGCGGCGCGGCGGCGGGTGCTTTGCAGGAGGCGTTGAACGCATCCGATGACATGAAAGCCATCATCGGGCTGTACGATGCGTCGCTTGGGGCTCGCTCCAACGAGACGTCGGGGCGCGCAATCCTTGCCCGTCAGCGTGAGGGCGATGTTGCCACTTTCCATTTCATCGACAATCTGGTGCGCGCGATCCGTCATGGTGGCCGGGTGCTTATTGATCTCATTCCACAGGTCTATGACAGGCCGCGCGTGGTGCGCTTGATTGGCGAGGATGGAACGGAACGCGCGGCGCAGATCAACAAACCGGTGCCGCGTATCGGTGATAATGGCCAGCCGGCAAGGGACGATCAGGGTGACGCGATTATTGACATGCACGACGTGACGGCCGGCAAGTACGATCTGACTGTGACGTCAGGACCGAGCTTCACGACGCGGCGCGAGGAAGCGGCGGCGCAGATGACGGAACTTGTGCGCGCCTTCCCGGCGGCAGCACCGGTGATTGGCGACCTGATGGCCAAGAATTTCGATTGGCCGGGGGCTGATGAGATCGCCAAGCGGCTTGAGAAAATCAATCCGGCCGCGCAGAAGGTTCCGCCGGAAATCCAGAAGCAGATGCAGGAGATCGTCAAGCGCCTGCAACAGGCGGAAGCGGAGAACGCCGAACTGAAACGTGGTCTGCAAGGCGATGCGATCAAGGCGCAAACAGATAAGGCGAAAATGTCGGTCGACCGCGAGAAAATCGATCTTGAGCGCGAGAAAATGGATTTCGAGCGCGACAAGATGGTTTTGGAGCAAGAGCGGTTCATGGCAGAAAACAATCTACGCCAAGACATGGACGAGAACGGCAATCCGCGTGTAGTATCGCGCCAGGACGAGATGCACGCGCAGTTGGTGGCGTTGCTCCAAGGTCTGGTCGCGGCGCTGTCGAACATGCAGGCGGCGCAAGCGGCGCCCAAGCAAGTTGAGTTGCAGCGTGACGAGAACGGCCGGGCCATCGGCGCGGTTTCCTACACGATGACGACGCAGTGAGGGGAAAATGGCGGTAAAAAGGGTCGGTCCCGCAGCCTATGAGATCGATGGCATCAAGCGCATCGAGCAACAGCCGGAGAGGCTTGGCGGCAAGTGGCGGTTCTATCAACAACGCGAACGGTCTTGGAAGGACAAACACAACAAGACCGTGAAGGAAACCTATTGGGCGCTCGTGGAGACGTTCGATACCTATGACGCCGCGCTTGAGGCGGCCACGGGAGACTGATCGATGGCCGGCGAGTTCATCAATGACGAGGTTCGCGACCAAGGGCTTGATTGGGCGGACACGAACGGCACGCGGATGGACGTCTGTTCGCAGGCGCCCACGACCTATACTGAGGCAACGTCGACCTATACGCTCGGCAACAAAACCGGGCTCAACACCGGCGCGACGCAGGACGGCGCGACAGATGGTCGGCGGGTTGTGACGCCGG
>JANQHK010000032.1 GCA_028282685.1 Phycisphaeraceae bacterium | reverse complement strand
GCAGTGTCTCAGTCCCGATGCGGCGGGTCATGCTCTCACACCCGCTAGCCGTCTTCGCCTTGGTAGGCCGTTACCCCACCAACAAGCTGATAGCGCCTTCCCCGATCTCAAGGCAGCAAGCCTTTACCCGCACGACCATGCGATCACGCGGGGTTATCAGGTATTACCACAGGTTTCCCCGAGCTATCCCTGACCTTGAGGCACGTTAGGAAGGTATTACTCGCCCGTTCGCCACTCTACTTTCGGCCGAAGCCGATTTCGCGTTCGACTTGCATGTTTTAGCCATGCCGCCAGCGTTCAAGCTGAGCCAGGATCAAACTCTTCAATTGAAGTTTGTGATACCGTGAATCGAAACCCACGGATAATCTCAAAAGAAGGTCGACCCGAATGTCCCGCCGCGGCCCGGAGGCGACGGCGGGCGGTCGTCTTAGCTCAAACATCCAACACTGGATATCACTCAAAAAGAGTTTCCAGGCGTCACAAGAATGTTTGAGATTCCCCTCCGTGAAGAGAGAGGGGAAAATCGTTAACGGTCGAAGTCGGCGTGACACCGAACTTCCACCGTTCACATCCTCGCGGCATCCCAATCATTCACTTGTCAAAGAGCAAAAATCCGCCTCCGAAAAACCGCTTTTTCGAATAGCGGAAGCGGAGAATCTTAACCTTTGTTAATGCCCTGTCAAGGGCATTTGGCATCTTCTGGATAAATTTCTTCCCACTTCTGGATCGGCCGCTGCCGTTTCCATCTTAACCGTCGCGATCCAACAATGGGACGCAACGCTTAATGATATGAAAACTACTCATCGGCGTCAAGACGCCCGGCACTGAACCGGTTGGGAAATCGGACCCTGGGGGAAGTAAGCAAGGGTCCGGGGCCTGGGGGAGGCGATGAATCGCGTCGCCAAGTGGGGAACACGCGGCGATCTGCGATCGCCCGCTAAACCACCCATAAAAAGACACCGAAGCGCCGCTACCCCTCAGCCCCTTAGTCCCTTGGCCCCTTTACTTCTGGCTTCTCACCTTTTTGAGGTAGGTCATCGGAGAAACCCCGGTTTCCTTGTGGAAGGCCTCGCGGAAGCGGGAGGTGTGATTGAACCCGGACCGGCGGGCAATCTCGGTCAGGGAGGCGTCGGTCTGCGCCATCAGTTGTCTGGCGCGGTCGATGTGGGTGCGGCGGATCTCGTGGTGGATCGTCCGGCCCAGCGCTTCGCGAAAGCGGTTTTCCAACGACCGGCGGGAGATCGGCACCACGTTGAGAATATCCGAGACATCGATGAACTGGCCGGCGTGGTTTCGGATGAAGCGGATGGCCTCGGCGACATGCGTATCTTCGATGCGCAGGATGTCGGACGAGGCGCGGATGACCAGTTGTTCGGGGGGGATGAAGACCGGCTGGGACGGGGCGGCAAGGCCCTGGAGCAACCGCCCCAACTGTACCGCCGCCTCGTACCCGATGTGCTCGGCATCGTGGGCGATGCTGCTGAGCCCAGGGCGGACCAGGTCGCAGAGCACATCGTCGTTGTTCACCGCGACAACGGCCATCTGCTCGGGCACGGCCATGCGAAGCATGGATGCCGCCTGCAACACACCCACGCCGTAGTTATCGGTGCCGGCGAGAATGCCGACCGGTGTTTTGAGATCGGCGAGGAATCCGGCCATGCGTTTTTCGCCGACGCGCAACCGCCCCGCCGCGCCGCGCGAGCCGGGGATGTATTGCGTGAGGCAGGGGGTGACGGCATGGCCGGCCTGCCTGACCGTCTCTTCAAAACCTTCGCGGCGCTCGCGGTCGTAGCCCATCGTGGACGAGCCGACGTAGGCGAAGTTCGTCAGACCCTGTTCGAGCAGGTGATCGGCGGCCATGCGTCCGATGGCGCGGTTATCGGTTAACACAGTGGTAAACGGATAGTCGACCAGGCCGTGATACACGTTCACCACCGGCGCCTGCTGCTCGCGGAGCATTTTGTATTGTGCGGGGGTGTGGACGCCGGCGATGAAGCCGTCTGCTTCGCACCGCAGCACATCTTTCCAGCGGAGTGTGGGCACCCCCTGCTCGGTGAGAATGTCCCACTGCCCTTTGCGATGAGCATAGCGCACGATGCCACGCACGAATTGGTGGGCATAATCGGATTCCAACGGAAAAAGTAAACCGATACGAGTTGGTGTTTTCATGACCCGTCCCTTGAACAACCCCTGAGAACGCATGTAATTTTCTGTAAGTCCGGCCATGGTAACCAAAAATAGTGCGCATGTCAGGCGATGTGCAGAGCAGATGCGCCCACGCTGTTGCGGACATCAGGCGATAGGATGATTAAGAATCGGGGGCGTGGTGGGGGTGTGGCGGGGCTCCGGGCGGCCGGTTCAACAACTAGACAGCATGCGGCAGGTCGGGGAAGGCCTCGGCGACGGCGGCGTTGGTGATCCTGCCCTGGCGGGCGTTGAGCGCGGAGGCGTGGCCGGGGCTCTGGGCGATGAAATCGTCGATCCCCAGCCGGGCGAGCTGGCGGACGTAAGGCAGGGTGGCGTTGCACAGGCCCTGGCTGGAGGTACGGCCGACGGCGCCGGGCATGTTGGCGACGGCGTAGTGGACAACGCCCTCCACGGTGTAGGTGGGTTTGCTGTGGGTGGTGGGTTGGGTGGTTTCGACGCAGCCGCCCTGATCGACGCAGACGTCGACAATCACCGCCCCGCTTTTCATGCGGACCAGTTGATCGCGCACGATCAGCCGCGGCGCCCGCGCGCCGGGCAGGAGCACCGCGCCGATCACCAGGTCGGCCAGTTGGGCGTGGAAGTCGACGGCGTGGGGATCGCTGTAGAGCGTGGTGACGTTGGCGGGCATGACCTCATCGAGATAGCGTAAACGGTCGAGGTTGACATCCATGATGATGACGTTGGCGCCGAGTCCGGCGGCGACGCGCGCGGCGTTGGTGCCGACGACGCCCCCGCCGAGCACCATCACATTGGCCGGGGCCACGCCGGCGATGCCGCCGAGCAGAATGCCGCGCCCCATCATCGGCCGCTCGAGATACTTGGCGCCTTCCTGCACGCTCATTTTTCCGGCCACTTCACTCATGGGCGTCAGCAGGGGAAGCGCGCCGGCGCGATCGACCAGCGTTTCGTAGGCCACCGCGGTCATGTCCGTCGCCAGGCAGCGCTGGGTCAATTCCTGTGACGCGGCGAAGTGGAAGTAACCGAACACCACCTGGCCCGGACGGATCATCACCAGTTCAGCTTCCTGCGGCTCCTTGACGGAGAGGATGAGCTCGGCCTGTTCAAAGATTTCCCCGGGGGTGTCGATCAGTTCCGCACCGACGCGGACGTACTCGGCATCGTCGTAACCGCTGCCCAGTCCGGCGCCGCGCTCGATCATCACGCGGTGGCCGTCCTGTTTGAGCAGTTGCGCCCCGACGGGCAGCAGCGCAACGCGGTACTCATCGCTCTTGGTCTCTCGGGGAACTCCGATGATCATGATGCAAACTCCGTAGCGGCTTGAGGGGTAATGGGCACGCCGATCTGCCGGCGCATCGCATCGAGAATGCGCATGTTGGCCAGGGATTCACGGCGAGAAATGGCGGGAGCTTTGCCATCGAGAACCGACTCGGCAAAGTGGTCGGCTTCGAGGGCGTAGAGGGGGCGATCGTGGCTCTGGGTTTGCTCGCGTCGGGCGGCGAAGTCGTTCTGCCGGTCCCGTTCGAGGCGCGGCGGGGACATCGAATCGACGACATAACGACCGCCGGCACTGGGTTTCCACGGAACCGGAATCGCGATAAACCCTTTGGTTCCACAAAGGTAGGTGGTGTTGTCGGTCTGGGCGGCCATGCCGCAGGTGAAGGAGGCGACGATGCCGTTGGGGTAGGTCATGGAGCCGGCGGCCAGGTCGTCCACGCCGGATTCGTGGCGGCGGCCGGTGGCGGCGACGGCGATCGGCTCGACGCCGGCGCAGAGATTGGCGAAGTCGATGCAGTAACAGCCGATGTCCATCAGCGCCCCGCCGGCCATGGCGGCGTTGAAGCGGATGTTGTCGGAAATGCGTTGCGTGCAGAAGCTGAAACTGGCGCGGATCATGCGCAGCGGACCGATGGTTTCGCGACGGATTTCATCGAGCAACGCGTCCGTCTGGGGATGGCTGCGATACATGAACGCCTCGACGAGCAACCGACCGTGTTTCTCCGCGGCATCGAACATGCGCTCGGCTTCGGCGGCGTTGAAGGCCAGCGGCTTCTCGCAAAGCACGTGCTTGCCCGCGGCCAAGGCGTCCAGCGTCCACCGGCAGTGCATGTGATTGGGCAGAGCGATGTAGACCGCATCGACTTCGTTGTGAGCGATCACCCGCTCGTAATCGTCGCACTCCGCCGTCAGACCGTAACGCTTGACAAACGCGTGCGCCGCATCGTTGCTGCGCGAGCCGACGGCGACAATCCGGCTGCGCTTCGCCCCGGCAAGCCCTTCGGCGAATTGGCCGGCGATGTTGCCCGTGCCCAGTATGCCCCAGTTCAGCGCAGCGCTCATGGGGAGCATTATACGGTGAACTGGTTAATTGGTTAATTAGTTGACTGGTTGATTGGTTTAGCCGCGACCCGAAGGGGAGCGCGTGCGTTCGATCAGCGTTTCATAACATTCCATCGGCACGTTCTGCGAGCCGATCGTGAGATCGCGACGGCGGCCATGGTAATCGCTTCCACCGGTGATCAGCAGTCCAAAACGCTCGGCCAGCGTGATGAACTGTTCGACCTGGGCTGCGGAGTGATCGGGATGATGGCATTCCAGTCCGTCCAGGCCGTCGTCCTTGAGGCGAGCGACGATTTGGGCCACGGCGGTATCGTCGGGCAATTGCATCTGAACGGGATGGGCGAGCACGGCCAGTCCTCCGGCGGCATGCACGCCGTCCATCGCCGCCGCCAGCGCCACCTTGGGCTTGGGCACGTAAGCCGGGGCATGGCGACCGAGGTAACGATCGAAGGCGTCTTTGATGGTCTTGACGTATCCCTTTTTCATCAGGACCGAAGCCACGTGCGGCCGACCGATTGCCCGACCGGCCACGGCGTCGCGGATTTCTTCGCGCGTCAGGGCCACGCCGAGTTCGTTGAGTCGATCGATAATGCGCGGAATGCGTTGCCGGCGTGCTTCGCGCTGATTTTCCAGCAACCGGCACAGGGCCGGGTGCCTGGGATCGAAACCATAGCCCAGCAGGTGAAAGGTCCCCTCGCCCTCAAGGGGCTGACAAGAAAACTCGACGCCGTGCAGAAACGCCACGCCCTGCTTCTTGCAGGCCGCGGCGCAGCGGGACAGACCTTCGGTGGTGTCGTGATCGGTCAGGGCAATGGCGTCGAGCCCGGCTTCGGCGGCGAGCACGGGCAATCGGCCCGGGATATCTTCTCCGTCGGACGCCGTCGAGTGCATGTGTAAATCGCAGAAAGGCATCGAGGGAACGATACTGGCGCAACGGTCCGCCAGTCTACTTGGCCCCGCGGTCGCGCTGACAAGCCGGCCCCGAAGACGCCGCGGGGGAATGAAGGGCCGAACGTCCCGCCCGTCCTTCATTGCGCCGCGGACCGGCTTGTGAGAATCGATCCGCGCGCCTTACTGATCTTCGATCAAGCCGCGCTGGCGCAGGGCGGCGATGATCTTCTCGACCGATTCTTCAACGGACAGTTCGGCGGTGTTGATGACCAGCTCGGCGTTGGTCGGAGCTTCGTAGGGATCGTCGATGCCGGTGAATCCCTTGATCTCTCCGGCGCGGGCTTTCTTGTACAGGCCCTTGGGATCGCGCTCCTCGGCGACTTCCAGCGGGCACTCGACGTAGACCTCCATGAAGGGCAGGCCGGCTTCGTTGTGCAACTGGCGGACCAGGTCGCGGTCGGCGATGTAGGGGCTGATGAAGCTGGTGATCGCCAGGCAGGTGCTGTCGGCGAAGAGCTTGGCCACCTCGCCAATGCGGCGGATGTTTTCGGCGCGGTCTTCGGCGCTGAAGCCCAGATTCTTGTTCAGACCGTGGCGGACGTTGTCGCCGTCGAGCCGGTAGCTGTTGTAGCCCATGTGCAGCAGGGCCTGCTCCAGGGCCACGGCGACGGTGGACTTGCCCGAACCGCTCAGTCCGGTCATCCAGAGGGTGGCGCCTTTCTGTCCGACCAGGTCCTGCCGTTCCTCGGCGGTGACGTGTCCTTCATGCCAGGTGATGTTGGTCGCTTTGGTTTCGCTCATGACTGTCAATCCTCATGGGGTATGGGGTGAGTGTGGCAGATGATAGGGGCAGTGGTTCGCCCCGGGCAACCTGCGCAAAATACCCGTCGCTTGCCCGTTTCCGCGGTCCACGGCATCATATCCCCATGTCCGTTGCCAAACGTATTATCGGGATCGGCGAAGCGCTCTACGATGTGTTTCCCGATGGGAGTCGGCTCGGCGGGGCTCCGCTCAACATGGCTCTGCACGCCCATCAGCTCGGCAACGTCGGCGTGGTCATCACGCGCATCGGCCAGGATCCGCTCGGCGACAAAATCCTCGCCGAACTCCAGGCCCACGGCATGCCGATCGATCACATCCAGACCGATCCGGACCACCCGACCGGCACCGTGATCGTGGACTTCGACGAGCGCGGCGAACCGAATTACAACATCGTCAAGGACGTCGCCTGGGACATGCTCTGGTACGACTTCGACCTGACCGACGCGGCGCAGGTCGCCGATGCGGTCTGCTACGGATCGCTGGCGCAACGGACCGGCCAGAGCCGCAACACCCTCTACCGGTTCCTCGACGAGGCGAAGCGCGCGGTGCGGCTGTTCGATGTGAACCTGCGGCAGGACTACTACGATCGCCGCATCCTGACGCGCAGTTGCGAACTGGCCACCGCCGTCAAACTGAACCACGAGGAACTGGCGGCCCTGCGCGACATGTTTGACCTGGCCGCCGATGAGGCCGAGGCGGCGCGCGGCCTGATGAAAAAGTTCGACCTGAAATGGATGGCGGTGACGCACGGCGAAAAAGGAACGGCGGTGCATACCCCGCAGCAGAGTTACGCCGGCGCGGCGGTTCCGGCGCCGGACGGCGGCAATCCCGTGGGCGCCGGCGACGCCACCGCCGCGGCGCTGCTGCACGGCGCCACCCGCCGCTGGGACTGGCCCCGCACGCTGCAACTGGCCAACACGCTCGGCTCGTTCGTCGCTTCGCAGGACGGCGCCTGCCCGAAACTGCCCGATGAAATCAAGAAGCTGGCGGAATGAAGCCGGAGCAAAGTGCCAATCACCAAGGACCAATGGCAAAGGAACAAACCAATTATCAATGAACAAGTCGGAATGGCGGCAGGACTTGCCTATCCGACTTGAATCTTGGAAATTGAGACTTACTTTGCCATTGGAGATTGAACATTACGGCGCCGGGACGCATCACGTGATACTACTGATCGACAATTACGACTCCTTCACCTACAACCTCGTCCAGCGGATCGGGGAGCTGGACGCAACGCTGGATTTGAGGGTGGTGCGTAACGACAAGATCACGGTCGACCGGGCCGAGGCGCTGGGGCCGCAACGTATTTTGATTTCTCCGGGCCCCGGCACGCCGCTGGAAGGCGGGGTGTGCAACGATCTGATCCGCCATTTCGCCGGGCGCTTGCCGATCTTCGGCGTCTGCCTCGGTCACCAGTGCATCGGCTTCACGCACGACATGCCCGTCGAGCGCAATTATCGCCTGATGCACGGCAAGACCAGTCCGATCCACCACGACGGCCGCACGATCTTCCAGGGGATGAGCAATCCGTTCCAGGCCACGCGGTATCATTCGCTGGTGGTCCCGCGGGAAGCGGTGGACGAAAACCAATGGGAAATCAGCGCCTGGACCGAAGAAGGGGAAGTGATGGGCCTGCGCAAGCGGAACAGCCCGCATCCGATCGAAGGGGTGCAGTTCCATCCGGAATCGTTTTTAACGCTGGAAGGCCCCCTGCTGCTGGCGAACATGCTGGGGCTGCCCCGACCGGCGGTCGCGGCTCCATAACGACGCCTGGGGGGTTGCGTCATGAAATTTCGTGATTTAGTCAAACGGCTGGACGCAGAGGGATGGCAGCACATCCGAACCACGGAAAGTCACATGCATTTTCGGCACCCGGGCAAGCCGGGGATCGTCACGGTTCCCGGAGGTGGTAAAATGAATAAAGATGTTGCACCGGGCACTCTTCGTTCGATAATGCGACAGGCGGGTCTTGAGGACTAGTCACTATGGATTACACGGTGGTGATCGAACAAGCCAACGACGGCAGCTACAGCGTGTATGTGCCGGACCTGCCGGGATGCGTATCCAGTGGAGACTCGCCTGAACAGGCCAAGGCCATGAGCGCCGAAGCCATCCATGGGCATATTTCCGCCCTGCGCGAAACCGGGCAGCCGGTTCCCCCACCACGAAGCACCGCCGCCGTTATTCACGCCGCCTGAGTCGTTTTCTTCACAAAAAAAACCAAATGGGAAAACAAGACCCCAAGGCATGGCGTCTTACCATTACACAGACGGAACTAACAAGGACTCGCGTACGACTTACCGATTAATTGGAGATGCTTCGATGAACGCACGACAAGGTTGGATCCAACTGTCACTGTTGGTCGTCATCATGGGCCTGACCGGCTGGGGCGCGACACTCTGGGCCGATCCCGCAGTGGCCGCCGGTACGGAAAAAACCCAATCGGCCGACTGCGATAAAAACTGCACCGCCTGCGACCGGGCCGGGCAATGCGACCAGGCCGAACTGACCGACTCCGACAAGCCGAAGACCGCTTCATCCAAAGCCAAGACCCAGGCCAAAGGCGAGGGTAAAGCGGATGCCCGCAAGGCCAAGGCCTCCAAAAACAAAAAGGACGAGGAGGAGAAGGAAGACCCCCGTCTGAAGAAGCTGAAGGAGGAGGCCGAGCGGCTTTCGACCGAATCCCGCGCCGCCTCCGCCCGCCTCGAAGCCGAGTTGCGCAAGGCCAAGGAGGAAATCCAGCGTCTGCAAACGCAGATGGAGTTGGAATCCACCCGCCAGCGCGCCAAGTTGGCCAAGCTGGAACGCGAGAAGGCCGAGATCCAGGCCAGAATGGAAATGGACGAGGTCCGCATGAAGGCCGAACTGACCCAGCGCAAGCGCGACGTCGAGCGCGAGGCGGTGCAGATCGCCATCAAGAACAAGGCGCTGGAAAACGAACTGGCCGTCCGCGAGCGCGAGGTCAAGCAGATCAAGGCCGACCTGGCCTATCGGGCCGTCCTCGCCGAGAAGAAGCTGTCCGAGACCGCGCTGGAGAACCAGAAGCTGGCCGCCGAGGCCGAGGCCATCCAGGCCCGTATGAATCTGGAGCAACTCAAGCTCCAGCAGGCCCTGGCCGAGAAGAGCGCCCAAATCAACACGATGAACGCCGACGTCACCCTGCGCACCCAGCGCGAAAACTGGCAGGAAGGCGTTAACGATCCGCTGGAATATTCCGAGCGCCCCTTCCGCAACGGCAAGCTGGTCATCTCCGACCGGCGCATCGAGTTGAACGGCGTGATCTGGGACGACACCGCCAAGCAGGTGACCGAACGGATTCACTTCTACAACAACCAGTCTCAAAAGCTGCCCATCTTCATCGTGATCGATGAAAGCCCGGGCGGATCGGTCGCTTCCGGGGCGCAGATTCTCCAGGCCATGAAGTCATCAAAGGCGCCGATTCACGTGGTGGTCAAGCGGTTCGCCGCCTCCATGGCCGCCGTCATCACCACCCTCGCCGAGCAGTCCTACGCCTACCCCAACGCAATGCTCCTGCACCACCAGCCCTCCAGCGGCAACTCCGGCAACACCACGCAACAGAAGGAAGGCCTGGAGATGATCCGCAAGTGGGAGAAGCGTTTTGCCGGTCCGGTCGCCGAGAAAATGGGCCTGAGCATCGAAGAGTTCCGCGAGCAGATGTACGAGAACAACTCGAACGGCGACTGGATCGAATTCGCCGACGGCGCCCAGAAACTGCGCTGGGTCGATCACCTGGTCACCGACTGCCACGAACTGAGCGTCCGCAAGAAACCGGAAAACTCCAGCATGGGATGGTTCATCTTCTTCCAGGCCGACCGACCCGACGCGCCGTTCGGTCTGAAAGCCGACCAGTACGGCAAGCCCTATTTCCAGCTTCCGCCGCTGACCAATCCATTCGATGCGTGGTTCATCCACAATCCCCGCGGTTTCTACCGGCCGTAAGACGCTTCGTTACAGAAACACCCGATTGGATTCACCCAAGCCCCGGCCGCCACGCCGGGGTTTTTCATCCAAGCCCCACCCTTCAGGGTGGGGCTTTTTTCAACAACACGGAAAGGGCTGGCCAGAGCATTCTCAAGCCAATCGTAGGGTGTTCGTGCATCAAACGAGCCGCGACGGTGAGGGAGCGGTCATCGGGCCATGGGTACACGTCCGCCCTTTCGCTCTCCTGCAAGCGTATCAGACCGCACACATTCCGCCGGGTTCGGGCGTTGTGCCGACCGCTTTCTCACGGGCGCGGCTCGTCAATGCCCCATACGGTTGGATTGAGTTCAAGTCCAGCCGTGAAGTCGCAGGCGAATTGCCGGTCGGTGAAGCCAACCGTAGCACACTTTATTTATCGCAGACGATTTCCATCGCCAACCGGCACAGCAACTTCACGCCGTGCGAGATCGCGGCATCGTTGAAATCGAAATGCGGCGAGTGCAGGTCGGCCTGGTCCGGTCGGTCGGGATCGCGCAAGCCCAGAAAAGCAAAGCAGGCGCGGGCGTGGTGTCCGTAATAGGCGAAGTCCTCCGCCGCCATGACCGGCGCGGGCATCTCGACGAACTTCTCACCACCGAGCGCAGCGCGCGCCGCAGCGTTCATCACGGCAAACGCCGCCGGATCGTTGTTCAAAACGGGGTAGCCGCTGTGCCATTTCACTTCCGCCCGGCACCCGGCCGCAACCGCGGTGCGATCGGCGGTATCGATCAGACGCTGTCGCAGTTGTGCGCCGGCGTCGTCCCGCACGTATCGGGCCGTGCCGCGCAGCGCCGCTTCGGCGGGTGTGACGTTGTAATTGTTGCCTGCATGAAACGAGGTAATCGCCAGCACCGCCGGCTCCGGCGGCTCGACAACCTGTGAAACAACGGATTGCAAATCCGTCACCAACTGCGCCGCGCAGGCAATCGGATCGATCGTTTCGTGGGGAAACGCGGCGTGTCCGCCTTTGCCGGCAATGCGGATATCGAAATGGTCGGTCGCGGCCATCATCGCACCGGCCCGTCCGGCCACCGTACCCACCGGCGCCTGCGGCGCTCCGTGCAGACCGTAGATCGAGGTGACCTTCACCGGGCCGATGCGTTCGTCCAAGGCCCCGGCTTCGATCATGCGTTGCGCGCCGCCTTCGACCTCCTCGGCGGGTTGAAAGATGAACTTCACCGGCTGCGGCAGTTCATCGCGCATGGCCGCCAATACATGCGCCGCGCCGATCAGCATGGTCGTATGGCCATCGTGCCCGCAGGCGTGCATGCAGCCGGGATGCTGCGAGACATACGGCAGATCGTTCTGCTCGGCGATCGGCAGCGCATCCATATCGGCCCGCAGCGCCACGCCCTCGCCTTCGCCGATCCACCCGACCACGCCGGTGGTCGCCACGCCGGATTGATACGCAATCCCCGCGCGGTCCAGTTCCCCGCAGACCACCTCAGCCACATACGTTTCTTTGTAGGCCAACTGCGGATGCGCATGCAGGTCATGGCGGATGGCGACCAGATGATCCGTTAACTCGTTAACTCGTTGATTCATTAATTCGTTCATCCGTTGATATCCGTTAAGCCGCGTGCGCAGCGAAGCGGAGCCGCGGGTACGTTGTGCATCCCTTCATCCGGACCTTCGCCGACTCAGGTCCGGCTTGAAAATCTCCAAACCCCAAACCCAAGGTCCGGCTTGAAAATTTCCAAACTCCAATCTTCAAACTCCAAACCCTAGGCCCCAGGCCCTTGGCCCTACTCCTCCACCACTTCAAACTGCGCGCCGATGGAGCGCAGTTCGTCGAGCTGGCGCGTGCCGATGGTCAGCTTCAGCGTCACGTGCGTCGTGTCGTAATCCCGGCTGTGCACTTCGGCGCGGTTTTCCAGCAGGCCCAGCGCCCGCCCGTCGCTCATCGGCAGGCGCAGCGTCAGCGTCTGTTGCCCGCCGCGGTAGGCACTGCGCACCCGCTCGATCACCGCATCCAGCCCCAATCCCTTCGCCGCACTGACCGGCAGCGAACCTTCCACGCGTTGCTGCCAGACCAGTTGCTCGGCGTTGTCGTCCAGACGGTCGATCTTATTCAGCAGAACCAGGCGCGGCTTGTCGCCCACGCCGATCTCCTCCAACACCTGCTCGACCGTCCGCATGTGCCGCTCGGCATCGGGATCGGATACGTCCAGCACCACCAACAGCAGGTCCGAGAGCATCGACTCCTCGAGCGTGGCGCGGAAGCTAGCGACCAGGTGGTGCGGCAGATCGCGCACGAAACCGACCGTATCCGACAGCATCACCGCGTCCCCCCCGCCCAGCGTCCACTTGCGCGTGCGCGTGTCCAGCGTGGCGAACAGCTTGTCATCGGCGTAAACCGACGCATCGGTCAGCGTGTTGAACAGCGTGCTTTTCCCTGCGTTGGTGTAGCCGACCAGCCCGACCGTGAAGAAATCGGTGTTGCGTTTGTCCAGTTCCCGGCGTTTGCGCAGCTGGGCGCGCTCGATCTCCCGGCGCAGATCGGCTTTGCGTCGCTGGACGATGCGTCGGTCGATTTCGATCTGCTGCTCGCCGGGACCGCGCGTGCCGATGCCCACCGGCGACCCGCCGACGATCCGCTCGAGGTGGCTCCACATCGCCCGCAGGCGCGGGTAGGTATATTCCAGTTGCGCCAGTTCGACCTGGAGCTTGGCTTCGTGGGTTCGCGCGCGGTTGGCGAAGATGTCGAGAATCAGTTCCGAGCGATCCAGCAGCTTGCAGTGGATCACCTGCTCGATGTTGCGAATCTGGGCCGGGCTCAGGTCGTTCTCGAAGATGACCACGTTGGCCCGGTGGGCCTGGATGAGCGTGGCCAGATCGTCCAGTTTGCCCGAGCCGATGAACGTGCCGGCATCGGGGCGTTGGCGGTTCTGCGTCAGTTCATCCACCACCACCGCGCCGGCGGTTTCGGCCAGACTGCGCAGCTCCGCCAACGGATCACGCAGGTCCAGCGCCATCCCCGGCAGGAGCACGGCGACGAGAATCGCCCGTTCCCGCTCCACCGAAATGTCCATGCGTTGCATGTCGGCCATGTTGAAGTCCGATCGAACCGCTTAAACGGCCCGTGCGTAAGAGTATAACGTCGGCAACGGGCGTCGGGCCCGATCGGCGTGTACAATGTGGTTTTCCGTACCCCAGCCGAGGCGCCCCAGATGATGACCACTCCCCGCCGTCTGAAGTTCGAGTTCGCGATGCTGGCCATTCTGGGCGGCGTGTTTATCGGGGCCAATCTGCCCGATCTGCTGGCGGCCCGGTCCGGGGCGTACGATTTCTTCGATCCCCTGGTCGATCTGCGACACCACCTGGTGCGGCATTACGTCGAGCCGGTCGACGAGCAGGCGATGCTCGAAGGGGCGATCGACGGCATGCTCGAAACGCTCGACGACCCCTACACCAACTACTTCCCCCCCAAAGCGCTGGACAGCTTCGAGAAACAGACCTCGGGCACCTTCAGCGGCATCGGCGCTGAAATCGAGGTGCGCAACGGGCAGTTGCTCATCATCACGCCGCTGGAGGATTCGCCGGCGTTCAAAGCCGGGATCATGCCCGGCGATATCGTGCTGGAGATCGACGGCGAGTCCATCGAGCCGGACATCACCGCCACCGAGGCCGTCGAACGCATCACCGGCGAGGAAGGCACCGAAGTCACCCCCCAGGTCAAACATGACAACGGACAGACCGAAGACCTGACCATCACGCGCGCCCGGATCAAGGTGGAGACGGTCCGCGGCACGCACCGCGATGACAACGGCCACTGGAACTTCATGCTCGAACCCACCGGGCGCATCGGGTACATCCGGCTGACCCAGTTTTCCGGAACCAGCTACGAAGAATTGCAAAGCGCCATCGACGAATTGCAGAAGCAACGGATGCGGGGCCTGATCCTCGACCTGCGCTACAATCCCGGCGGGCTGCTGGGAACGGCCGTGCAAGTGGCCGACCTGTTCCTCGATGAAGGCAAGATCGTCTCCACCCGGGGCCGCACCGTGGAAGAGATGAGTGAAAGTGCCCAGTCCGACGGCACGCTACCCGATTTTCCGTTGATCGTGCTGATCAATCGTTACAGCGCCTCGGCAAGCGAGATTCTTTCCGGCGCCCTGAAAGATCACGACCGGGCGATCATCCTCGGCGAGCGCACGCTGGGCAAGGGCTCGGTGCAGCGGTTGTTCCCCATCGAAGGCGGAGAAAAGGGCGGCGTCAAACTCACCACCAGCCACTACTACCTGCCGTCCGGCCGCAACATCCACCGCCACAAAGACAACGACCAATGGGGCGTCGATCCCACCGACGGGTATTACGTGCCGATGACCGTGGCCGAACGCGAGGCGATGGCGGAAACACGGCGGAGCGATAACAACCCGTTCGCCAAGACGACCGAAGCCGGGCAAACCCTCGAGGTCACGCCGCAGTGGATCGAGGCAGAGATGAAGGACAAGCAGCTCGCCGCGGCACTGCGCGCGATGAACCAACGTCTGGGCGAGGGGCAGTACGCCGTGGTCGGCAAGTCCAACGCCACCGTCCAGGCCCACCTCGCCGAGCGGGAGCAGTTGCGACGGGCCAAGGAACTGATCGCCGAGCGACTCGATACCATCGACGAACGCATCGACAAACTGACCGACAAGATCGAGAAGATTCAGAACGGCGAAGAGACCGAAGAAACAGACACCGCCTCGAACAACGAGGTCGACGATGACCCGGCTCCCGACGCCGAAGTCCGGTCCGATCCCGTCGAAGAAATCGAAACGCCACCGGCCGATGAGCGATGAGTCGTCGTCGATGCTGATCCTCGGAATCGAATCCAGTTGCGATGAGACCGCGGCGGCGGTGGTGGCCGACGGGTGCGATGTCCGGTCCAACATCATCGCCTCCCAGCACGATCTGCACGCGAAATACGGCGGGGTGGTGCCCGAGATCGCCAGCCGCGCGCACATCGAACGCATCGGGCCGGTCATTGACGAAGCGCTGGGAGCGGCCGGGGTGACGCTGGAGCAGATCGACGCCGTGGCCGTGGGCAATCGCCCGGGACTGATCGGCTCGCTGTTGGTCGGCGTGGCGGCGGCGAAGACGCTCGCCTGGTCGCTGGGCAAACCGCTCATCGGGCTTGATCACGTGCATGCCCATCTCTACGCCGCGGCGCTCGACGCGTCGCCTCCGGTTTACCCGGCCGTCGGCCTGGTGGTTTCCGGGGGGCATACCTCGCTCTACCGGCTCGACGGACCGCTCGAAATCACACTGCTGGGCCGCACCATCGACGACGCCGTGGGCGAAGCGTACGACAAGGTCGCCGCGATTCTCGAACTGGGCTATCCCGGCGGACCGACGGTCGACCGGCTGGCCCAGACCGCCGAACCGGGCGATCTGAAGTT
Organism: Phycisphaeraceae bacterium; assembly: GCA_028282685.1. Taxonomy (GTDB): domain Bacteria; phylum Planctomycetota; class Phycisphaerae; order Phycisphaerales; family Zrk34; genus JANQHK01. The sequence goes on along the minus strand of JANQHK010000032.1, from coordinate 7,766 downwards.
TCCGCGCACGCTGCTCGATGCCGATTCGCTCGATTTTTCTTACAGCGGCCTGAAGACCGCCGTACTCTACCACGTGCGGGGCAAACCGACCGGGCGCGGACGCGGCGCGCAATTCGAGCGCGATGCCTCAGCAATGAGCGAAGCTCAAAAAGCCACCGTCTGCGCTGCGTTTCAACAGGCGGCAATCGACGTGCTGATCGTCAAAACCGAACGGGCGCTGGATCGGCTCAGCGGCGAAGGGCGGCCGCCCGGGGCGCTGGTGATCGGGGGCGGGGTCAGCGCCAATTCGCTACTGCGGCTGCGCGCCACCGAACTCGGACAACAGCGCGCACTCGACGTGCGCCTGCCCGCGATGAATTATTGCCTGGACAACGCGGCGATGATCGCCGGCCTGGCTTACCACCGATACATCGACCGGCGCTTCGATGAGCTGGACCTCCCGGCCGTCGCCACCACGCGGATTTAAAACACAAGGGCACAAGATTGAAAATCGACAAACGCAATCCAATCCCATATCTCCGCGCGTTCGTGCCGTTGTGTCTTTGCGTTTTTTTTCTCGGTTGCCAGGGCAAGCTGCCCGAATCGACGACGGTCGAAGCCATCGAGCCCTTCGCCGAAACGCCTCTGACCGCGTCCCGCGTGCTGTTCGAGCCCGCTTTGGAGGTGCCGTTGAAAACGCGCACCCTGCGCTACCGGTATGTCGATGCCGAGCATCGGGACAAGACGACTGCACTGGTCTATCTCTCCCAGACCGGATCCACCGCGCGACGGATCCAGGATGGCAGAGAATCGGCCGGTTTGTCGCGCAGCGATGACGGCAGAATCATGATGACGGAAATCGAGAAAGAAAAGCACGATGTGCTCACGGTGTTTCATCCGCCCCTTCCGGTTCTGATCCCCGATGCGAAAATCGGCAAGCCCCTGACATTTGAGGGCCAAGCGATCGTTTACAAGCGCAACAACCTGAACAAGGCATGGAGCGAAGGGCCGTATCAACTGACGGTAATCGATGAAGGACGGCAAACCCTGAATCTTCCTGCCGGGCAATTTCATTGCCGTCGATACCGTATCGTTTACGAAGGGGAGTTCGGCCTGGCCACGGTGAAATCACAGACGATCACGTGGTACGCCTCGGGCATCGGACTGGTGGCCGAAGATTATCACGAATCGGGCCGATTTCTGTTTGTCCCGTGGAGCGAAAGCCACACGATGGTGCTGGAGGCGGTGGAGGAGTGAAGGAATCGCGCGGCGACCGGTATACATCCGGACTTTTGTTTACATCCGGACCTTCGTCGCTTCGCTCCTCAGGACCGGCTTGAAGTGATCATTTTCCAGATATTTTCATCGACTGTGCATGTTTACCCAAGCCGGACCTGAGTCCGCGAAGGTCCGGATCAACACGTCTGTCCCCACGACCACACCCAAGCCCCGGGTTCCTGCTTGTGTTGGATGTAGTAACGTACGCGCTTCCAGTATTCCTCATCATGCACCGGTTTGAACTTACTGCCATCCGCCCAGATTCGACCCGGCAGCGCATCGCGCACCACATGGGATGAGGTCTGCTTGATCCGCCCGATGATACGTTTAGCTACAGGGAGCGCTTCCGGAAGTTCGATCAACAGATGTGCATGCGTTGGTGCGACAGACAGGCAAGCCAGTCGAATCTCCTTCCGCTCGCAATACCGAACGATGGCTTGGCCGATCACGGGCTTCAAGGCGGAAGAAAACAAAGCCGTATCCGCCGCGCATTCCCGCATATGACGATGCAAGTCGGCATGCTCCGCGGTCGGTGGTGGTTGTTTGTAATCGCCTGAACTGTGCAAACGATGGCGCCGATTGCGAAAGCCGCGCGGATCACCGGGCAACCAGGAACAGCGCGTCGAGATCACCACATGTCGCCAAAGGCATCCCCGTTTCGGCATGGCGCGTCCCCTTCATCGATTGCATCCGGACCTTCGTCGCTTCGCTCCTCAGGACCGGCTTGAAGTGATCATTTTCCAGACATTTTCATCGACTGTGCATGTTTACCCAAGCCGGACCTGAGACGGCGGCGCAGCCGACAGCGAAGGTCCGGATTCCACCCGCCAGCGCGCGCCGTCGCGCTCGACGCGCCGGTAGAGCGTATCGCGCTCGACAGGCACAAATCCCGCGGCGACGATCGCATCGCGCAAATCCGATACGCTCAATTCCTGGTGCGTTGTCGATCGGCCGTCCGCCTTGGTGATGTCGTACCAGACGACGGTGCCGTCGATGTCGTCCACGCCGAATTGCAGCGCCAACTGAGACAAGCCGATCGACTGCATGATCCAGAACGCCTTGATGTGATCGAAGTTGTCCAGCAGCAACCGGCCGATCGCCAGCATCTTCAGATCGTCCAGGCCGGTCGGCCCGGGCAGGTGATTCAGCGCCGAGCGCCCGGGGACGAACGGCAGCGGAATGACCGTCTGAAATCGGCCCGGCAACCCATCGCGGTTCGCTTCGTCCTGCGCAGCGCGCAACATCAGCAAATGCTGCAAGCGATCTTCGGGGCTTTCGATGTGCCCGTAGAGAATGGTGGCGTTGCTCATCAGGCCCAGTTCATGCGCTGCGCGGTGCACCTCAAACCACTGCCCGGAGCGCACCTTGCCCTTGAAGGCCTCGTCGTGGACGCGATCGTCGAAGATTTCCGCCCCCCCGCCGGGCAGACTGCCCAGTCCCGCGTCGATCAGGTCCAGCAACACGCCGTGCAGATCGCGCGGCCGCTTGCTGATGCGCGCCAGATGAATGATCTCCACCGCCGTGAATGCCTTGATGTGCAGCGACGGGTACGCTTGCCGGATCGCGCGCAACATATCGGTGTAGTAATCGAAGGGCAGGTAGGGATGCAGCCCGCCGACGATGTGAATCTCCGTTGCCCCGGCCTGCCTGGCCAGTTCCGCCTGTTGCCGGGCTTCATCGATGGAAGACTCGTAAGCACTCGCATCATCGCGCTTGCGGTAAAAATCGCAGAAGCGGCAGCGGAGCGCGCAGACATTCGAGTAATTGAAATGGCGGTTGACGTTGTAGTAAGTAATGTCACCGTGGCGCCGCCGCCGGACCCGATCGGCCAGTTCGCCGATGCCGTGCACATCGCGACAGACGAACAGGAATCGGCCGTCGGCTTCGTCCAGACGCCGGTCGTTTTCAATCTTGCGCGCGATGCTGTGCAAATTCACGGTCATGGCCATGCATGATAGGTGAGAACCGGCGAAAATTCGTTACCCAAACCCACCGTTTACGGCGGGTCAACCTGCAATGCGCGCTGGCGCAGCGCCTCGTAGAGCAGCACCGCCGCCGTCGCCGAGACGTTCAGCGAATCGACCGCGCCGTGCATCGGCAGCGCCACGCACCGGTCCGCCGCCTGTTTCCAGTGGTCGTCGAGCCCTTCCGCTTCGCTGCCCAAAACCAGCGCCACCGAACCGGTCAGGTCCACATCGGCGGGGGCATGTTCGGCTTCGGGCGTGGCCGCAACCAGCCGCACGCCGTTGGCGTTCAACCAGTCGGTTAAAACCGCGCGTGGCTCACAAACGATCGGCAGCGTGAACACCGCCCCGGTGCTGGCGCGGACGGTGTTGGGATTAAACAGATCGTAGTGCGGGTCGTCGATCAACACGGCCTCGGCCCCGGCCGCCTCGGCCGAGCGCAGGACCGCGCCGAGGTTGCCCGGTTTCTCCAGGCCGCTGCACACCAGAAGCAACCCGCCGCCCTTCAACCGGTCCAGCCCGATCCGTTGCTCGCCCAGCACGGCGATGAATCCCTGCGGATTCTGCCGGTAGGCGATCTTCCCGAGCACCGGCTCGGTGACATCAAACACCTGCGCGCCGGCCGACTGCATGGCATCCAGCCATTGCGGCGAAGCGATGCGCTGCGTGCAGATGAACAACTGCCGCACGTGGAATCCGGCATCGAGCGCGCGCAACAACTCCCGTTCGCTCTCCACGCAGAAGGCCCGTTCGGTGCGGCGCTGCCGGGATTGCTGCTGCAGGCGGACGATCTGCTTGATCTTCGGATTGGTCGCGCTGGTGATGGCGTGCATGGGTGTTTGGTTATCTGGTTAATTTGTTAAGCCGCGTGCGAAGCGCAGCGAAGTCGCGGGTATTCTCGTTGTTGCTGTCTCCAATTGTTCATCCGGACCTTCGTCGCTCCGCTTCTCAGGTCCGGCTTGGTATCCGCGTTTCCCGGCGCCCGGTGCCCCCAGCCCGTTCACCCCATGACCGAGCCGCCGCCGTAGCCGTACAGCATGTGGTACAGGTGTTGGGCGAGCTTGGCGAGGAAGAAGTTGAGGATGATGATGGCGACGAAGCTGGTGACGAAGGCGTCGGTGGTGGCTCGGCCGACGCCGCGCGCGCCGCGCCCGCAGTAAAATCCCTTGTAGCAGCAGATCAGTCCGATGGCGATCCCGAAGAACAAACTCTTGCCCAGACCCACCGCCAGATCGAACCACCCGATGAACGATTCCGAGAAATCCCAGTAGGCCCGGTTGTTCACGCCGTACGTGACCACGGTGATCAGCCACCCCCCCAGCACGCCGACGATATCGGAGAAGATGGTCATGACGGGAATCATGATCAGGCAGGCCAGGACGCGCGGCACGACGAGGTAGCTGATGGGATCGATCGCCATGACGCGCAGCGCATCGATCTGCTCGGTCACGCTCATGGTGCCCAGTTCGGCGCTGAAGGCCCCGCCGACGCGCCCGGCAAGCATGACGGCGGCGAGCACGGGGCCGATGTTGGTGATCACCGAGACGCCGACCACGCCCCCGAGCCGCGATTCCTGCCCCAGCGCCGCAAACTGCGGATAGAGTTCGACGGCCAGCACCATGCCGATGAATCCGCCGATCAGCGCGATGACCGGCAGCGAGCGCGTGCCGACGTCGAAGACCTGCGGCCAGAGCAGCGACCAGCGCCGGCGGTTGGGCGCATCGCGAATCGCCCACATCACCGCGGCCAGCGCGAAGTTCACGAAGCGGCCGAATCCGGCAACCCGGTTGAGCGCGAGGCGGACCGGCATGGCAAGCGGCAAATCAGCCATGACCCAAGTGTACGCCGGACCGACCGCCCGGAAAACCCGTCGATTCGCCCCGCCGTGTCGGATGCGCCCCGAAGGGCTATAATGTCCATGTTGTCGGGCCGCCCTCCACCAGCGCGAGAACACGCATGGGACTACGCCAGGACATTCTCGATCAACCCGTGACCGAACTGGCCCTGCGTCCGCCGATCTCGGTCCAGCAGACGGCCACGGTCGCCGAGGCGATCGCGATCATGCGGCAGCACGAACTGGGCTGCGTGATGGTGCTCGATGAGGCGGGCAAGCCGACAGGCATGTTCAATGAAAAACTGCTCATTCGCATGCTGGCCGAAGACAAGGATTACCTGGACCACCCCGTATCCGAGTTCATGACGACGAGCTTCCAAACGGTGCGCGACAGCGACCGGATCGCCGACCTGCTGCGCACGATGCAAACGCACAAGCTGCGGTGGGTGTGCGTGGTGGACGAATCGGGCAAAGCCGCGGCGATCACGGGGCTGCGCGGCCTGGTGCAATACGTAGCGGACCACGTGCCGCGTTGCGTGAAGGTCGAGCCGATCCGGCGCAAACTCTCGATGGAGCAACGCGAAGGAGCGTAACCGATGCGACGACACCGCCGCACCCCCCCGCCCGGCGAATTCGAGGACCCGCTGCAGAATTACGACGGGCCCGACTTCGCCGACGACTTCGAGCGATCGCTCTGCGAAGACATCGCCGGGGATTTGGCGTTGACCCCCTGCCATGCCGTGACCGCCGATACCCCGGTGCGGGAGGTGCTGATCCTGATGAACACCGAGCAGGTGGGCGCGGTGGTGGTGGTCGGGTCCGACAGCCACCCGGTCGGCATCTTTTCCGAGCGCGATGTGCTCAATCGTCTGGCCGGCCTCTATGCGCATCTGAAGAACCGTCCGATCAGCGAGGTGATGACGCCCGAGCCGGCCGTGGCGTACCGCACCGACCCGCCGTCGCGCGTGCTCAACATGATGGCGACCGGCGGCTACCGCCACGTGCCCGTGGTCGATGCCGACGAAAAACTGCTCGGCATCATCGGCGCCCGTCGCATCACCGAGTACATGGAAAAGCATTTCACGTAAGTCGCTGTCAGCCGTCCGCTATCCGCAATCGGCAAGCGAAAGAAAATCGGCGCGGCCCGAGCGGACGCGCGATGTAGTCATATCGCCGCGGAATCGGTACGCTACGATCATGCCGATCGGACTGATCGATGATGCGGTCTTCAAGCAACACCATCCGGGCACGGACCACCCGGACAGTCCGGCGCGCCTGGATGTGATCCGTACGGCCCTGGGCGATGCGGCGTTGCTGGATCGTCTGGTGCATTTGGATTTTCACCCCGCCACGCCGCAGCAACTGGCCCTGGTGCACGAACCGGCCTACGTGGAACTGGTGCGGATGGCCTGCGAAGAAGGATTCGGCTATATCGGCGATCGGGACACCGCGATCGGCCCGTACAGTTACGATGCGGCGATCTATGCCGCCGGCGGGGCGCTGGGGGCCGTGGATGCGGTGATGAACGGACAGGTGAACCGCGTGTTTTGCGCGCTGCGTCCGCCGGGCCATCATGCCGAGCGCGACAAGGCCGGGGGATTCTGCCTGTTCAACCACGCTGCGCTCGCCGCCGAGCATGCCATCCGTGCACACGGGCTGGAGCGCATCGCCATCGTCGATTTCGACGTCCACCACGGCAACGGCACGCAATCCATCTTCTACGACCGCCCCGATGTGCTCTACATCTCGCTGCACGAGCATCCGCTCTCGATGAAATACCCGGGCACCGGCTTCGCCGACGAAATCGGCCGCGGCGAAGGCGAAGGATTCACGCTCAACCTGTTCATTCCCAACGGCGGGAACGAAAGCGATTACCGCCGCGCTCTGGATGAACAGGTCCTGCCGCGACTCGATGCTTTCGCTCCGCAGCTTCTGGTGCTCAGCGCCGGCTTCGATGCGCAGCCGACCGAATCGATCGCCCATGTGAACCTGCCGCCGGATGGGTTTGAATGGCTGACACGGGATTTATGCGCGGCCGCTGACCGTCACGCCGCCGGTCGCGTCGTCTCTGTACTCGAGGGCGGTTACGAACTGGAGCCGCTGGGCCGATGCGCCGCGGCGCACGTCAGAGGACTTGGCCAACCCAAGGAGCAATCCGATGAGAATTAACGTCATGTGGCTGGTGGTCGTTCTGGTGAGCGGCGTGTGTTCAGCCGAATCGCTCGATATGCGGGCCCACGTCTGCCGGGCGGACCTGATCTACGACAAACCCATCACCCGCAGCGAAGCCGGCATGCCCATCGGCAACGGTCGCACGGGCACGCTCATCGGGACCACGCCCGGCGCGATTCACATGCAGATCAACCGCGTGGATGTGTTCGGCAACGACTGCACCACGCACAGCTTCAACCGCAACGAAGATTATTGCGCCGGGTGCGGCTTCGTGGATATCGAATTGGGCGGCTGGAACGATCCGCCGTTTACCGAGGCCGACTACCGCCAGCGTGTGAACGTATACGACGGGGAAATGACGCTGCAAAGCAAAGGGGTCAAGATCCGGGCCGTCGCCCATCCCACGCTGGACGTGATCGCGCTTCAGATCGACGACCAGCGCCAAACGCCCCACCCCATCCGCATCGACCTGTGCAAACTCCGTTACGCTCACAAATTCTACAGCCAACAAAACCATGCGCTGTCCCGGGAGCCCAGCA
>JANQHK010000069.1 GCA_028282685.1 Phycisphaeraceae bacterium | reverse complement strand
CACGTTCTCGCTCAATGCGGACGTGACGGGTAGCGTTGCGGACTCTCCTCGAACAGACGGGGTCGCCAACGCTCTCTCTTCTTCGAGCCGCAAGCGAATACGGCTACGCCTGTGTACTCTGTTCTCTCAAGCTCAATCCCATCGGAGGGGCATAAACTGCCTTGCCGTTCCTCTTGGACAGGTCTAATATAGCATGCGAAAAATGCCAATGGGCGCAAATCATGTAATCACAGGCGCACAATCTCGAAGGGCTCGAATATGGCTACCACACACCGTCGCGTTGCCGTTGCGTTGGAATTGGAATCGATGTACTCGCATCACAACGATGTCTTTGCCGGCGTACAGCATTATGCTGCGGAACACCCGCAGTGGGAATATGTCATTGACGAGCATCCCTTTCACAAGCAGGTGAAAGGGATGCCGTCGTTCCACGATTACGATGGGGTGATCGCACGCGCCACACCGGAATTGGCCCGTCGGCTCAAACGCCGGGGTGTTCCCCTGGTCAATACCTGGTTCCAGCAGGCCCGGCCGGGCCTGCCCGGGGTGTACACGGACTACGCACAGATAGGCCAAGATGCCACGGAGCACCTGCTGGAGCGAGGCTTCCGACATTTCGGTGTCATTGACACCCCCGGTTCCAAAGGATTCCAACTGATCAGCAATTGCTTCATTGAGCAAGTGGAGCAGGAGGGCTACCGCTGCCTAACCTATAAATGCATCATGGGTAAGTACAGCGACTCGGACTATTGGGCATCCCTGATCAAGGGGCTGAACGACTGGCTGGATCAACTGCCACGACCGATAGCCCTGCTCTTCATGGCTCCCTTGATGGCGCGCGTTGCAGCCAACGTGTGCCACAGCCGCAACTGGCATGTGCCCAGGGACGTGGCCATCTTATGCGCGTTGGAGGCCAGGGTGATCACCGAAAATCAGCACCCCCAAATCAGCGTCCTGGACCTGAGCCTTGAGCGGCAGGGCTACGAGGCGGCGGCGTTGCTGGACCGGTTGATGGACGGTGAACCGCCGCCCACCAAGCCGATCCTCATCCCGCCCAAATGTGTGATCGCACGGGAATCGACGGACTACTTTGCCATCGATGATGAGGTGGTGGCCGAGGCGTTGCAATACATCGCGGCGCACTTGCATCAACGGCTGACCGTGGACCAGATCGCGGAGGAGATCGCGGTTTCACCGCGGTTGCTCCAGATACGGTTTTCTAGAGCATTGGGGCGGTCGATCAGCGAGGAAATCCGCCGGCTGCGCCTGGAAAAGGCCAAACGCATGCTTACCGAGCCCGACCGGCAGTTAAAGGAAATCGCGCGGGAGTCGGGATTCGGCACACACAACATGATGAGCAAGATATTCCAGCGTGAACTGGGCGCCACCCCCAGCGCCTATCGCAAGAAGGTACTGGGGGAGAGGGAAAAGTAATTCAACGTTGAGGCAGATCAGCAGTCAATCACAATAAAAGAACGCGCCGGGTGGCGCGTTTTGGATTTGGTCAAAATGGGAGAGTGGGAGCTTACGTGCCCTTGACGTTGACGGAGCGGCCGACGCGGCGCTTGCGGTTGATCAGCTTGCGACCGTTGCTGCTTTTCATGCGGGCGCGGAAGCCGTACCGGCGCTTGCGCTTGGTGTTACTGGTTCGACGGGGATAATGAATGGCCATCGCTGATACCTCCGCAAGGCGATTTAATCGACTTTTCCGGGCACCGTGACGGCCCGGGAAGCGTAGGCGGCGTTCTGCTGGGCGTCCAGCACCCGCACCGAGATCACCGCCGCTCCTGGCGCAAGGTCGGAAATCTTAAAGGAAACCGATTCCTTTGTCGAGTCGAAAATCCGGTCGTCCGGGAGGACCGCCTGCCAGTCCGAGCCGCCGTTGACCGAGTATCGGACCTCCATGATGTCGCTCAAATCGTCGGCGAGGGCGGCGCTGACCGTGGCCTGGCCGTCCCCCGGCCCGCCGGTGACGGTGATTTTTTCGATGCGGGGCGGGACGTTGTCCACCGTGACCACCGTGCTGAGATGGCGGACGCGGCGGGTCTGGTCGGGCATGTTGTCCAGCGCATCGCTGGCGGTGAGGCGGAGAATGTATCGGCCGTTCTCGGCGCGGCGCGTGTTCCACTCGTACCCGTTCTTTTTCAAATTCTCGGCGAGCGTGAGCCACGGCCCTTCGGTATCGCCGGCTTTGCGGATTTCGAGCTTGTACTGGAGTTGGTCTTCGTTGGGATCGGAGGCCTTCCACTCGATCTTCATGTTGGTCGTCGGGCGGGGGGTCGGGTCGTTCTCGTTCGGCTTCTCCACATCGTATTCGGCGGTGAGCTCGACGATCTTCGGCTTGAGGTTGGGCATCAGGTACTTGAGCGTTACTTCGTCAACGGACGGTCCGGTCTGCCCGTCACCGCCCAGCGTCAGACGGTATTGCAAAAAACGAGCGGGGGGGCTTTGCACCTCCAGGTAGACGCGGTCGCCGAATTCTTCGGGCGCGACGGTTTGCGTATCGGACCAGGCCGACCACGAACCGGCCTGGGGATCGCCGACGTTTCCGCTGCGCGTTTCGATGGAGAGCGTGGTGTTGGGGCGCGGCTCGGCGAGAACGCGCAACTTGCCCCAGAGCGAAATCTGTTCGGCATCGAGCACGTCGGAGGTGAACGTGCCGCTCGTGGCGAACTCGCCGTTGACGTGGATTAACTCCGCGGGATTGGCCGTGCCGAGCAGCAGCGTTCCGTCGGCCCGGGCCAGCATGGTGGGAATCTGCTGCGACAGCAGATCGACCAGTACGGAGGTCTGCCCGTCGGCCAGTTCGACCTGGTAGAGCTGACCTTCGTTGCCGGTGGCGATGAGCAGCCGGCCGTTCTGCTTGAGCAACCGCAGGATCATAACGGATTCGCGGAACACCTCGCGGACGAAGCCCTGCGGATCGATGCGGTAGACGGCGTTGCCCTGATCATCCGAGGCCGCGGCGGCGCGCCGCCTTTTCCCCGAAC
>JANQHK010000035.1 GCA_028282685.1 Phycisphaeraceae bacterium | reverse complement strand
AATGTAGACGTCCAACGCATCGATGCGCCGATCGGAGGCGTCGGCCGTCCCCTCCAGTTCCGCGGAAACCCGCTGGACCTGGGCGATCAATTGAGGACGGGACAGCGGTCGGCCCCGCTGCGCCGCTTCGGTGAGTTGGGCGAACAGTCCCGCGGCCCGGTTGACCGCCGGTCCGGCTCCGCTCAGACGCACCGACCCGGCGCGCGCGATGACCGATATCCCCAACGCCTCACGAATGAGCTTGAGATTGCGTTCGGCCGGGCCGAGCAGGGCCACGCGGTCGGCCTCGGGGGGTAGATTGATGGTCAATTCCAAATCGTGAATCCTTTAACGATCCATACCCACAGATCCACTTGCTGCGCTCGTTTCGCACGCGGCTTAACGTTATTATAACCGTATGACCCACCATGCTTGTAGCGCCGTCGGTCTGGGGAGCGTCCTCGCCGCGATCGTGCTGTTGCCGGCGATCGGCTGCGAACAGGGCGTGCAAAACACCTCCGCCGTCCGGCGGATCGCGATGGACCGCGCCCAACCGCAAAACGAATACGCCGTCGCCTTCGATCAACTGAAGGTGCTGCTGCCGCGCGCCGTCGAGCGGGCGCACTGGGCGGTGGTGCACAAAGAAATCGGCGACGAGACGATGCAACTGGAAGCGCTGACCCCGGCGGACCTGCCCGTCGACATCCGCGCCGCCCGGCTCGATGATTCACGCTGCGGGGTGCAGGTGAAAGTCGGCATGTTCAACCACGCCGACCAGGAACAGTGGTTCCACAACACCTTGCTGCAAGCCATCGAAGAGGAATCAGAGAAAGCCGCGGCAAAAACCGCCGACTGATCTCAATCCACCCCCAACGGCAACCGGCAACGATTCATGAATGCGTTCATAATTGCCATCGGCGATGAACTGGTGACGGGCCAGTCGGTCGATACCAACTCGGCCTGGTTGAGCGACCGGCTATTGCAGCGCGGTGTATTGACCAAAACGCACATCACCGTCGCAGACGATCTGGCTGGGATCGAGTATGCGCTGGAGCAGGCCGGATTGCTCGGTGCGGACCTTGCGATCGTCACCGGCGGGCTCGGTCCCACCGCCGACGATCTGACGCGCCAGGCTCTGGCCAAAGTGATGGACGCGCCGCTGGAGCTGGACGAGCGGTCGCTGGGGCGCATCGAGGCGTTCTTCAGGCAGCGCGGCCGGGAGATGCCGGATGCCAACCGTGTCCAGGCGATGTGCCCGGCAGGCGCCATACTGCTGGACAATTCCACCGGCACCGCGCCGGGGATTTGCGCCAAGGTGATGGGAACGGAAGTCTGGTGTTTTCCGGGGGTGCCGCGCGAGATGAAGGCGATGTTCGACGAGCAATTCGCACTGCCGGCTTGCGGGGAAGCCGGTCGTGTCATTCTCACGGCGCTGCTGCACACTTTCGGGGCGGGGGAATCGTCGATCGCCCCCCTGCTCGGTGAAATGATGGACCGCGATCGCAACCCGACCGTCGGCACCACGGCCAAGCAGAGCGTGGTGTCGGTGCGTATCCGCAGCGCCGCGGAAAATCACAGCGCCGCCCGGCGCCAACTCGATGACACCGCGACCGAGGTGAAGAGCCGACTGGGCAAACTGGTCTTCGGTCGGGATGAGATGACTCTGGCCGATGCAGTAGGCGCGTTGCTGCGCGAGCAGGGCAAAATGCTGGCGACGGCCGAAAGCTGCACCGGCGGACTCATCGGCAAGATGCTCACCGATGCGCCCGGCTCGAGCGCTTACTACGCCGGGGGGTGGGTCACGTACAGCAATGCACTGAAGCACGATCAACTCGGCGTGCCGAATGAACTGCTCGAACAGCACGGGGCGGTGAGTGAGCAAGCGGCGATCGCCATGGCGCAGGGGGCGCTGGGCCACAGCGGCGCCGATTACGCGCTGGCCGTGACGGGTATCGCCGGGCCGACGGGGGGAACCGAAGAAAAGCCGGTGGGCACGGTGTGGATCGCGTTAGCCAGCCGCGGCGAACACACCACCGCGGAACATCATCTCATGCCGTTCGATCGCGAAGCAATCCGCACGCGCACCGCCTACACCGCGCTGAACATGCTGCGGGTGAAGCTTCTTGGGGAATAACCACAAAGGCACTAAGGCACAAAGAAAAACCAGAAAAACAGGAAATGTTAAACATTCAAACACTTTCCTGCTTTTCTGTTTTTTTCGTTCTTAGAACGTCTGACAAAAAGATTCACCACCAAGTAGCCAAGAAGCGCAAAAGGCCGCAAAGACCGATTTGATGTTTCTTTCTCTGCGACCTCTGTGCTTCCCTGTGCCTCTGCGGTTCATTTTGTTTTTGTCTCTTCGTGTCTTTGTGCCTTTGTGGTTCAACTGGCCGCCAGGGCCTGGTCGATGTCGGCGATGATGTCGTCGGCTGCTTCCAGGCCGACTGACACGCGCACGTAGTCATCGGTCACACCGGAGCCGGCCAGTTCTTCCGGCGTCTGCTGGCTGTGCGTGGTGGTGGCGGGGTGGATGACCAGCGTCTTGGCGTCGCCGATGTTCGCCAGGTGCGAGCAGAGTCGGCAGGCCTCGATGAACTTCGCCCCCGCCTCGGCGCCGCCCTTGATGCCGAACCCGAGAATCGCGCCCGCGCCCTTCGGCAGATACTTCCGTGCGTTGGCGTGATCGGCATGCGACGCCAGTCCCGGGTAGTTCACCCACGTCACCTTGGGGTGCGATTCCAGGAACTGCGCCACCTTCAGCGCGTTGTCGCAGTGTCGCTCCATGCGCAGGTGCAGCGTCTCCAAGCCCTGCAAAAACAGGAACGCGTTGAACGGACTCATCGCCCCGCCCAAGTCGCGCAGCCAGTGCGTGCGACAGGTGATGATGTAACACAGCGGCCCCACCACTTCGTGGAACACCGCACCGTGATACGACGGGTCGGGCCGGGTGAACATCGGCCACTTGTCCGGCTCCTGGGTCCAGTCGAAGTTGCCCGAATCGACAATGCACCCGCCGATCGACGTGCCGTGGCCGCCGATGAACTTTGTGCAGGAGTAGACGTTGATATCGACGCCGTGATCGAAGGGGCGGAAGAGCATGGGCGTCATGGTGGTGTTGTCGCAGATGACCGGCAGGCCGTATTCGTGGGCGACGGCGGCGATCCGGGGATAGTCGTAGACGCAGTTCTTGGGATTGGCCACCGTTTCGTAATAGACGGCGCGCGTGTTTTCCTTCACGGCGTTGCGGATGTTTTGCGGATCGGTCATGTCGACGAAGCTGATCTCGATGCCCAGCCGTTTGAAGGTTTGTGCGAAGAGCGTGATCGTCCCGCCGTAGAGCGCCTCGGCGGAGATGATGTGTCCGCCGGCGTGGCAAACGTTGAAACAGGCCACGCTGCTGGCGTGCTGCCCGGAGCTGACGGCCAGCGCGCCGATTCCGCCGTCCAATGCGGCCATGCGCTGCTCGAGCACATCGGTGGTGGGATTCATCAGGCGCGTGTAGATGAAGCCCATCTCCTTGAGGGCGAAGAGGTCGGCGGCATGCTGGGTATCGCGGAAGCAGTAGCTGGTGGTCTGGTGGATGGGCGTGGCGCGGGCGCCGGTGGTCGGGTCGGGCTGTTGACCGGCATGCAGCGCCAGCGTGTCCAGTTGATATTGCAGTGCCTGTTCCTCGCTCATGACGTGTTCTCCTGCGGGGGTGTTCACTGGGCAAAATCCACCACCACCGGCGCCCGCTCGAAATCCGTAGCGGTAATATAGCCCTGTGGCTTCAGTCGGGCCAATCGCCCCACCCAGCCGTCCGGAATCGTGCCCAGACGGGTGTTCAACTGCTCGATGATATCGTTGTAATACGCCCGCGCCAGTGCAATGCGCTGCTCGGTTTCAACCAGTTGGTCCTGCAATTGCGTGAACAGTGGGTTCGATTTCAACTGCGGGTACGCTTCGGCCAGGCCGATGCCGATCAAGGCGCCCACCCATGGCGAATGAATACCCAACAATCCAAATACCCATGCCCGGATTCTTGAGTCATTGATCCCTTACTTTGCCGTTGGCCTTTGGTTCCTGGTTATTGGATCGCGGCTGGCTTCGTCCCGCACATGTCTCTACCATACCGTCTTATTGCCCCGATTTCCGCTGGAGAATGCCATGCGTTTTGAGACCCGATCGGTCCATACCGGAGTCTACAAAGACACAACGTTCAACTCCGTCACCACGCCGATCTACCCCACCAGCACGTTCTACTTCGACCGCATCGGCGTGCACAAGGGCTACGACTACACGCGCACCGGCAACCCGACGCGCGCCGCCCTGGAGGAAAACCTGGCCGACCTGGAAGGCGGCGCGGGGGCGGTGGTCTGCGCGACCGGCATGGCGGCCATCACCACCACGCTCCACCTGCTCCAAGCCGGCGATCACGTGATCACCGGCAACGACATCTACGGCGGAACGTACCGGCTCTTTGATGACCTCATGCCGCGCATGGGCATCGAATTCAGCTTCATCGACATGACCGACCCGGCCAACACGGAAGCGGCCCTGCGCGATAACACGAAGATGATCTGGATCGAGACGCCGAGCAACCCGCTGCTGAACATCGTCGACATCGCCGCCACGTGCGCCATCGCCAAACAGCGCGGGCTGCTGACTGTCTGCGACAACACGTTCCTCACGCCCTACTGCCAGCGCCCGCTCGACCTGGGCTGCGATCTGGCCGTGCATTCGACGACGAAATACCTGAACGGTCATTCCGACGTGGTCGGCGGCGCGGTGATCGCCAAAACGCCCGAACATGCCGAGCGCATCAAGTACCTAGCGAACGGTCTGGGGACGCCGGGCAGCCCGTTCGATGCGTTTCTGACCTTGCGCGGCGTCAAGACCCTCGGCCCACGCATGCGCACGCACCAGGAAAACGCACAGCAACTGGCCGACTGGCTGGAAAAACACCCGCGCGTCCAAAAGACCTACTACCCCGGACTCGAAAGCCATCCGCAGCGCGAACTGATCGCCCGCCAACACACCGGCCACGGCGGCATGCTCAGCTTCGACATCGACGCCCCGGCTGAGAAACTCGACGATTTCTTCGCGGCGTTGGACATCTTCCTGCTGGCCGAATCGCTGGGCGGTGTCGAATCGCTGATCGAGCAGCCGTGGTCGATGAGCCACGCCTCCATGGGCGAGCAGGGCCTGAAAGAATCGGGCATCACGCCGCAGACGATCCGCGTCTCCGTCGGCCTGGAACACCCGGACGACCTGATCGAAGACCTCGAACGGGGCTTCAAAGCGATCGGCTGATCGAACTGGTTGACTGGTTAATCGGACATACAAGCCGGACCTGAGCAGCCCTGAGCGCAGCCAAAGGGCGACGAAGGTCCGGATGTGAATCGTTAAACCGTTACTGCGTTAATTCGATCCGGACCTTCGCGGACTCAGGTCCGGCTTGTCATACTTCTTACTTCTCACTTCTTACTTCTGTCTTCTCTCAGTCCCTTTGTCCCTTCGACTCTATTTGTAACGCATGATTCAGTTCTGAAACGATCCAGCGCAGTTCTTCGTTACCGCGCTGGCTGAGCAGACCGAGTTTCTTGCCGTCTTTGGGACGGACCTGAAATTCCATCACGGGCACATTGTTGATTTCCGTGCCCGACGGGCCCATCTTGATCGATTGAATCCGGTGGGCCGGCCATTCGGCCTGCTTCGTGCCGAACAGGGATTGGCGCGAGATCAACAACGTATCGCCGACGACATCGATGATGGCGCGCCGCCGGGCCATGTTGATCGCGCCGATCATCGTCGCCACGCCAACCGCCAAAAAGGGGATCATAAAAAGCAGTCCGAGCGTCGGCGGATCGCCCTCCCCATCCACCACACCGAACACCGCCAGCAGAAGAAACGTGGTGAACACCAGGCAAAAGCCATTCCAGGCAATCGAAAAGACAAACAGGCCCTTGGAGCCCTTCCATAGTCCGGCGGGAGGAATGGTGAGGGTCAGCCCGTTCGGCCGACGCTCGATGCCCACATCGCTTTGGGACGGTTGGGGCAGCAACGGCTGCGCCTTGCGATTCGGCAGCGATGGATCATCCTCCCGAACCTCGATCACCTCGACCGTCGGGCCCTCGGAGCCGATCAATTTGCCCGGCTCCCCGGCGGCGATGCGCTCGGCAATGTCGTTGGCCAGAGCCACCAGCATCCGCTTCGGATAACCCGGGGCGACCTTGAAAGGTTTCTTCCCTCCCAGCGCCACGATCGCCAGTGTCTTGTCCGAGAGTCCGTCGGTGATTTGTTCGAGTTGCTCTGTATCGAGTTTGTCCATGTCGGCCCCATCGAACGCGCCGCGCAGCGCCGGGCCGATTTCGAGTTTGGTCAGCTCTTCGGTGCAACGTTTGCGTCGCCAGCGGAGCGGGCCGAACTTCTCGATCGACCAGAGCCGTCCGTCACGCAACTCGACGATGCATTGTGTGGCGTTGTTCAACACGGCGATTCCGCCCACCAGCATCCCCACGCCCGGAACCAGCCCGAACAGCCCCAGACAACCGAATCCGATCAGCAGCAAACCGAACCATTCACCATCGCGCAGCATACCAATGCCACCGATGGTCGGCCCGGCCATCCAGAAGCACATGAACAGCGTGATGAACCCTCCCAGCCCGGTCAGCACCCAGCCGAACTTGCGTGCATCGCCCAGGTCGCGCTTCGGCAGGAGGTACCGCATACCACTGATCAGCGGCTCGACGGTGTAAGAATGGATCTCCGAGGTGCTCACGGGAACCGATTATACCCGCTGAATTGGGTACCACGGGTCGGCCGGAACTGGCATGCGCCCCCGGCTTGCTCTAAAATCCCCATCTATGGCACAGATGCGGGAAATCAAGGGTCGGCTCAAAGCCGTGGGCAACATCAAACGCATCACCAAGACGATGCAGATGATCGCCACGAGCAAGTTCCAGGCCGCGCAGCGGCGGGCGACGGCCAGCCAGCCCTACACGAACAAAATCGCCGAATTGGTGGGCGAACTGGCCTCGGCGGCGGGCGACGACACCGTCAGCCACCCCCTGCTCCAGGGCCCGGCCGAGCCGACCGGACGCCAACTGCTGCTGGTGATCACCTCCACGCGCGGCCTGTGCGGCGGATACAACGCCAATATCCTCCGGACCGCGCACCAGTTCCTCCGCGACCGCCAAGGTCAACAGATCGATCTGGAAGTGGTCGGCCGCAAGGGCCAGATCTACTTCCGTTTCAACAAGCTGCCCGTGGCCTCGGCCCACACCCAGTTTTCCGAGCAGCCGACCTTCGAGCAGGTGAACCATCTGGCCGAGCAATACATCGCGCGGTTCAGTGCCGGAGAGTTCGATGCGATCCGCGTCTGCTCGACGCACTTCATCTCCAACGCCCGCCAGGCGCCCAAGTTCGTGCAACTGCTTCCGCTGCCCAAGCCCGAAGGCGCCGAAGGCGGCCCGAGCCGGGAGTACGACTTCAGCCCCGAGCCGGACCAACTGCTGGCCGAGTTGCTGCCGATGACGGTGAAGACGCGCCTGTTCCAGTGCTTCAACGAGGCGGTGGTGAGCGAGCAGATCGCGCGGATGGTGGCGATGAAGGCCGCCACCGACAACGCCGACAAAATGGGCAAGACGCTGCGTCGCCAGTTCAACCGCGCCCGACAGGCCCAGATCACCAACGAGTTGATCGAGGTGGTCAGCGGCGCCGAAGCACTGTAACGATAGCGGATCGGGGATATCGGATAATCCGCATGGAAATCTACCTCGACAACGACCGCCTGGAAACGGATGCAGCCACGCTGGGCGCGATGATCGATGCGGCGCGTCAGGCCGCAGCCGATCGCAGGCGCATCGTCGTGGAAGTGCGCGTGGACGGCCAGACGCTCAGCGCCGCCGAACTGGACGAACAACAGGAACAGGCCCCCACCGCGCAGGAGGTGCAGTTGATCAGCGCCGAGCCGCGCGAGCTCAGCCGCCAGACCATGCTCGAAGCGCGCGATGCGCTGGCCCGGGCGCGCAGCCAGCAATCGCAGGCCGCCGAGCTGCTCCAATCCGACGAAACCACCGCCGCGCTGGAGGAAATCCGCGAGGTGCTGGCGACGTGGTCGCAGGCCCGCCAAGCCGTGGACCTGGGCGCGCAGATGACCGGGCTGGACCTGGATACCGTGGAGATCGACGCCGTCCCCGCGGCACAGATCATCGCCGACCTGGCCGACCTGCTGAGCGAGGTGCGGGATCAACTGACCGCCAGCGACTGGATTGGCCTGGCCGACACCCTGGCCTACCCGATGAGCGACACCGCTGAAAAATGGGAGCGGATGATCGACGTGCTCAGCGAGAAGATCAAGGAAGGTTGACCGGTTAATCGGTTAACTGGTTGATCGGTTAACCGGTTGATCCGAGACACAAGCCGGACCTGAGGAGTGAAACGACGAAGGTCCGGATGAAATGCGCATCATTCGTTAATCCGTTCATCCAAACCCTCGCGGACCCGGGGCCGATTTGATTGATTACTTCTGACTTCATACTTCCGACTTGATCCATGTCCCACGCGGCGCAGATCGACAAACTGATGGAACGGGCCAGCGCCTTGCTGGAAGCGACGGACTACCTGCCGTGCGAGGCGGCGTGCGTCCAGGCACTGGAACTGGCGCGGCAGGATGGCGACTACGACCGCATCGCGCGCATCATGATGCCGCTCCAGGAAGCCCGGCGGCAGCGGCGGCAGATCGCCGAGGATGCGGGCGTGTTCGTGTTGACCGGCCACCACCGCAAGCCCGAAGAAATCCTCGATAAACACCCGGCCGGCTGCCTGCTGCTGACCGATCCGCCCTACACCGCCGAAGACGAACGGGCGCTGCGCGCGTTGGCGCGGCAGCGCAATTGCTTCGTCGAAATCCAACGCATGGATCGGTGCGAACTGCGTTCGGCCTTCCTGGCCGGACTGGAGCAGCGCGGCGATGCGGCGCTGGCGCGGATCGATCACGCCCAACCCGTTGAGCAGAAGATCGACAGCTTGCTCGATCGACTCGACTACATCGGCGATCACGAAATCGCGCATCAGCGTCTGGCCGAGTGGTCACGCGCGGCGGCGCGAAATCGGCTAAAATAGCCGCCCATGGTCATTCTCAAAGTTCAAAACCTGGTCAAACGATACGGCGGGCGCACGGTGGTCGATCACGTTTCGTTCCACGTGCGCCAGGGGGAAATCGTCGGGCTGCTCGGACGCAACGGGGCCGGTAAAACCACCAGCTTCCGCATGGCGATGGGCATGATCACGCCCGAAGACGGGCAGGTCGTCTTCGAGGGCCACGATGTGTCGCGCATGCCGATGTACAAGCGCGCGCGGCTGGGCATGGGATACCTCTCGCAGGAGCCCAGCGTCTTCCAGCGCATGAGCGTGGAAAGCAACCTGCTGGCGATCTTGGAAACGCGCCCGCTTTCCCGCCGGCAACAACGCCAGTCGGCGGAAAAACTCATGGAGCAGTTCGACCTGTCCAAGCTGCGCAGACAGCATGCCCGCACACTCAGCGGAGGCGAGCGCCGGAAACTGGAAATCGCCCGCGCGCTGATCACCGATCCTTCGCTGATCCTGCTCGACGAGCCGTTCAGCGGCGTGGACCCGGTGGCCGTGGAAGAATTGCAGCAGGAAATCCGCCGCCTGCGCGACCAGGAAAACATCGCCGTGCTGGTCACCGATCACAACGTGCAGCGAACGCTGGAAATCTGCGACCGCGCGTACATCCTGCACGAAGGCCAGACGCTGCGCGAAGGTCACCCGCGCGAGTTGATTAACGATGCGACCGTCCGCGAAACGTACCTCGGCCATACGTTCCGCGGCGATGAGTTTGATTGATCGCTTTCACCATGTCCGCATCCCACCACCTGCCCACGGTGATTTACCTGCCCGGCATGCAGGGAGCCATGCTCAGCGACCGGTGGTTTGTGCGCGGTCTGCGCCGGGGCGGACTCAAACGCTGCCGGACCTTTGACTGGACGCGCAGTCGATGGTGGCTGGTCAACCTGCGCAATCGACGAACCCACCAGCAGGGCGCTGTGAAACTGGCCCGCTGGATCGCCCGACGCAAACAGCGCCGGCCAAGCCAGCCGATTGTGCTCATCGGCCATTCCACCGGCGCGATGGTCATTCTCGATGCGCTGGAACGGCTCGACGCCCCGCACGTCGACGCCGCCTGGTTCATCGCCGCCGCCGTCAGCAGCGATTACGACCTGAGCGCGGCGTTGAACGGTGCGCGTCGGCTCGTCAACATGCATTCGCCCGGCGACTGGCTGGTGCTCGGAGCGGGAACCACGCTCTTCGGCACGGCCGACGGGCTGTACCGTAAATCCGCGGGCTTCTCCGGCTTCACGGGCACGGGCAGCGACGATCCGCGATTGCGCCAAGTCCCTTACGACCCGAAATGGCTGGCCAGCGGCCACCTCGGCGGACACACCACGCCGCTGTTCCGGCTGTTCGCCCGCGACGTGCTGGGGCCGATGGTCCTGGCCGAGCTGTCCGACTGATGTTTTGTGTGAATCGGTGCGGGTCCGTAAAATAAGACCATGTCACATCGCCGGACCATTGCGTGGATGATTCTCCCGCTCATCGGATGCGTCGTGCCGGGTTGCATCCGGCGGACGATCGAAATCGATTCCCAGCCACAGGGCGCGATCGTTTATCTCAACGACGAAGAAGTCGGCCGAACCCCCACCGAAGTTCCCTTTACGTGGTACGGCACATACGACGTGCGCCTGAGCAAGCAGGGCTACGAGACGTTGAACACCACGCGCCAGTTGAAGGCGCCGCTGGGTGAATGGCCCGGGCCTGATCTGTTCGTGGAAATCATGCCCTGGACCACCCATTACCAATACCGGTGGGATTTCGAACTGGCCGAGCAAACCGAGGTCAGCGAGGAAGGCCTGGTCGATCGGGGTCAGCAACTGCGCGCCCTGCTCGACAAGCCGGCCGATCAACTGCCCGCCGATTGATGTCCCGCCCCCTCTCATCCCGTAAACCCGTCATCGGGGCTGTCAGCTTCCTGAACACCAAGCCGTTGATTGACGGCCTGGAAAATAACAATGACGTGGAACTGCGTCTGGATGTGCCGGCGCGTCTGCTGGATGATCTGTTGCGCGGTGAGGTTGACATCGCATTGTGCCCGGTGGTCGACTACCAGCTTTCGCCCGAACCGTTGGTGATGGCGCCCGTGGGCGGCATCTGCTGCGACGGGCCCACGCTGACCGTGCGCCTGTTCAGTCGGGTTCCCTTCGAGCAGGTGGAACGTGTGGCGACCGATGCCGACAGCCACACTTCGGTCATGCTGATGCGCATCGTGCTGCACATGCTGTACGGGACGGTGGTGGAGATCGATCCGCTCGATCGGTCGGCGTTGGATTGTTCTGCCACCGACCGGCCGCAGACGATGCTGCTGATCGGCGACAAGGTGGTCGCCACCCAACCCGATCCGGATGCGTATCCGCATCAACTCGATCTCGGCGAGGCGTGGAAACAAGGGACCGGCATGCCGTTCGTCTTTGCGACCTGGCTGGCGCTGCCGCAGACGCCGCTGGCGGAATTGGCCGAGCTACTGAGCCGCCGCCGACTCGCCAACGCCGATCGCATCGACGACATCGTGGCGCGTCACGCCGGGCCCCTGGGCTGGCCGGACGAACAAGCCGGCGATTATCTCAAGCACAAACTGGGCTACGCCATCGGCCCGGAGCAGTTGCAGGCGATACGCCACTACTGGTCGCTCGCTCACGAGATCGGACTGATCGAACACCTGCGTCCCCTGGTGCGATATGCTTAGATAGCCATGCCCGGTTTTCGATGCCAGCCCCTGGAAGACCTGACACGTCAATTGACGTTCAGTCCCGCTGCCCAGCGCCGTCGTCAGCTCGATCGCGCCGAGGAACTCTACTGGCAGCTCGAAGACGAAGCCAACTACAAGCTCAACCATCTCATTCAGCGGATCACGCGGTATAAAATCGATCCGACCGACGAAGAGATCACGCTGGTCGGCAAGGCGGTGCGCGACGATCTGCTGCTGCTGGTGGAGCGGCTTTCGGTCACGCTGAACGACCGCCCCGAAGACTTCGATCCTCCCGCGCTCAACCTCGATGAGTTGGCCCGGCGATGGAGCGTCACCCGCAAAACACTGAGTCGATACCGACAGCAGGGCCTGTTCGCGCGCAAACTGGTATCGCCCACCGGTCGGCGTCGGCTGGGATTTCTGATCGACAGCATCGAACGTTTTGAAGACCGTCACGCAGGTTCCCTGCAGCGCGCCGCACGTTTTCGCCGCATGGATGAAACCGAGCGCCGAAGCATCATCGACCGGGCGCACCGGTTGAGCGGGCTGACCGATGCGCCGGACCACCGCATCATCGAACAGCTTGCCGAATCGACGGGGCGATCCGTGGAGGCGATCCGCCTGTTGCTGCGCAGTCACGATGAGCAGGCCGGGAAGCCGGTGTTTCCGCAGCACAGCGCGCCGCTGCGCCCGGATCAGCAACAGGCGATTTTCATCGCGTACCACCGGGGCGAATCGGTGGCGAAGCTGGCCGAGCAATACGACCGCGCGCACGATGCGATTTACCGCGCTGTGAACCTGCGTCATGCCGCGGCGCTGCGACGGTTGCCCATCGACTGCGTGGCCAACCCGACGTTCGACCTGCCCGATGCGGAATCGGTGATTCTCGGATCGCAACCCGGCCCCGCCGATGAGAAAGACCTCTCGCAAGCCAAGGAGCGGGAACTGCACCGCGTGCAGGCCGGTGACCGGTTGCCTCACTACCTGCATCGCGCCATTGCGCGTCCGGTGCTCGATGCGGAGACGGAGCGTTCGTTATTCGTCCGACTCAATTACCTGAAACACCTGGCGCACCGGGAGCGCCGGGCTCTGGACCGTTATCGGCCGCGCTTCGCCGATCTGGACCGGATCGAAACGCACCTGCGCCATGCGGCGGCACTGCGTCATCGCCTGTCGCGGGATTATCTGAAGCTGGTGATCGTCGCGGCACAGAAGCACACCACCGCCGATGCGGATGCGGCCAACGAAGCGACACTCGAATTGATCCACCTGGGCCATCGCACGTTGCTTGATGCGATTGAACAATTCGATGTCACGCGAGGCAATCGCTTCTCGGCTTACGCCAACTGGCGGCTGCTGCGCGCGTTTGCGGAGGAACGTCGCTGGGATAAGCCGGCCCTGTCGTTGCGCAGCGCACCGGAGCCCGCGGTTTGGCCCGATGTGCTCAGCGCGGATTTGTTGACGCTGCGCGACGCCGAACAGACGCAGCGCATGCTGGAAACTCTACTGAATCCGTTGAGCGGTCCGCAGCGCGCCCTGGTCATCGCGCACCTGGGCATCCCGCAGGATGGCGATCAACCGCAGCCGCCGAAGACACTGGCCAAAGCGGGACACGCGCTCGATCTGCATGCGGCCACGGCGCGCCGCCAGGAACACGAAGCACAGGTGGCCTTGCGGCGCACGGCCGAGACCATGCAGATTCAACTCGACCATTTCCTGCCAAGTCCGGCATGGTGAAAGTCATCCATTGACACCGCATGCGCGCGGCTGGATTAATCGGAAAACTTTACGCCGCTTATCGCTGTTGCGTCACCGCGGCCGATAACCGGAGCAAATTCTCTGAATAACTATAAAAACGGTCCTTTCGGTTCGCGTCCGGTGTGCTATGTTGCAAGCAAGAGAGTGAGTTATTTGTTCGGAGGGTTTATGGGAGGTGTGCAGACCAGATTGCGCCTGCAATCGGCGGGTGATTCGGAAGTGGCGGCACGCCGCTCCGATCCGCCACCGGTGCCGCTGCAGGCGACGGACCCACGATGGGTTCTGGCGCTGCGGACACAGGAGCAATTGCAGGGACCGATTCTTTCGCCCGATCGCCGCGATAAGCTGATTCGACTGGGCCGCACAATGGGCCTGGGACCGTTTGAATCCAACCTGGTGATCGCGATCGTGCAGGACCAGGCCCGGCGCGGCCGGTCACTCCACGATGCCGAACCGACACTGCGATTCGTACCCACTCACCACCGCATGCTGCAATCGCATCGCCGGACATGGCGCATCGCGCTGGTTTCGGCCGTGTTTCTCGCCGCCGAAGCGCTGCTGGTGGTGATGTGGTGGCTGTAAATCCCTGAAGATCCTTCCTCGCCCGCCTTGCGCGGCTGTTCAAAAAATCGATAACCTGTATACTGTTCGACCAAAGGAGTAAGCAGTGCGCCCCAGTCGTCGTCCGATCATCATCGCCACGCGGCGGAGCCGCTTGGCGCTGGCACAATCTCAGGCCATCGCAGACACGCTTCAACGTTTGCATCCGGCCGTTCGGGTCGAGTTGTTGCATCTGGACAGCGAGGCCGATCGACACCGCCAACATCCCCTGGCGACATCCGGTCGCAAGGGTCAATTCACGCGCGCCATTGAAAAGGCGCTGTTTGACAAACGCGCGGATTTAGCGGTGCATTCGCTGAAAGACCTGCCGGTGCAGCCGACGCGCGGACTCATTCTGGCGGCCATTCCGCGGCGCGCCGATGTGCGCGATGCGTTCATCGGTCCCAACGGTGCGGACCTGAGCGATCTGGCTCCCGGCGCGACGGTGGGAACCGGCTCACTGCGCCGGGCTGCACAATTGCGCCGGTTGCGCAACGATCTGAAGGTCGAACCGATCCGCGGCAACATCGACACCCGGCTGGCCAAACTGGAGGCGGGCGAATGCAACGCCCTGGTGCTGGCGATGGCGGGATTGCAGCGGGCGGACTTACTGCAGGATTTGCACGCGCCGATGGACACCCATGCGATGCTCCCCGCGGCCGGTCAGGGCGCGTTGGCAATCCAGTCACGGGCGGATGACCACGTGAGTCTGCGGCGCTGCCTGCCACTGAACGACGCCACCACCGCCACGATGGTTCACGCCGAGCGCGACCTGGTGGGCCGACTCGAAGCCGATTGCCACAGTTGCATCGCCGCACTGGCCGAACCGGAGCAGAGCGGAGAGATGCGTCTGCGAGCGCGTGTGCTCAGTGAAGACGGCCGGAAATGCCTGGAAACCGACCTGTCCGGTCCGGTGAAGCAAGCGCGTCGTCTGGTGAACCAAGCCGAGCAGCAATTGCGCGCCGCCGGGGCCATGGAACTGTTGCATCAGCGAAGCTGAATCTTTGGTTAACCGGTTAATTGGTTAACTGGTTGATCGGCGAATCGGTTGGTCATCAATCGGAAACCGGAAGCCGTGAACTGCCAGCTGTTCACTTTGTGAAATAGAAAAGGCGTCCCGGAGGGTGACTGCCGGGACGCCTTGGATTCACATCTTTGCCTCAGTGCACGAGGCGTGTTTTTACAAACTTAGAACAGCAGCTGGAACTGCAGGCGAACGGCCCACATTTCGTCTTCGCTGTCGCTGCTGGTCGTACCGCTGCTCTCGTCGACATTGAAGAGGCCCAGGTGAGGCATGCCGACTTCGACCGAACCGAGCGAGTAAACGATGTCGGCGGTCATCTTGGCGGCGTGCTTTTTCAGGTACCAGTTGGCGCCGAAGGTCAGGAAGGCCTGATGCTCGCCACCGGTCTCACCGGACACGAAGTCCTCGTTATCCGGGCAGATCTTCTCGTAGCGAATGAACGGCTCGATCTTGTCGTTGAAGTTGTAGCTGCCCTGGACGATGAAACCATACACATCGGGGTCGGCATCGGTGGTCGCTTCATCGTACTCGGTGTGGGAGCCGATGACGGCGGCGTAGATGCCCCAGCTCTGCCACTCGGCGGACACGTCCACGGTCCACATCCAGAAGTCGTTCTGGTCGGAATCGGAGTCGCCGTCGTCTTCATCGTCTTCCAGGTGGAAGGCGACGCCCAAGAACACGGCGGTGTCTTCGCCGGCCCAGGCGGTAAAGTCCTGCATCTGGCTCCAGTTGCCCATGAGCATCACGTCGACACGGGCGGTCAGGGCGAAATCCGAGTCCTTATCGTTCCAGGCATTGCCTTCCGGATCGCTGTCATCGGGGTAGAAGGGGTCAATGCGGCTGTATTCGCCGGCCTGGAAGCCATCGTTGATCATGACGGCGACTTTCCACTTCTCGGCGGCGTAGCTGACTTCCACACCTTCGGTGTAACCGACGGTGAAGATTTCGTTGACATAGGTGCGATCGGCGGCAAGCTGATGCTGCGCGTCGGTCAACTCTTCG
This sequence comes from Phycisphaeraceae bacterium, assembly GCA_028282685.1. Classification (GTDB taxonomy): domain Bacteria; phylum Planctomycetota; class Phycisphaerae; order Phycisphaerales; family Zrk34; genus JANQHK01. The sequence goes on along the minus strand of JANQHK010000035.1, from coordinate 47,105 downwards.
CGAAGGAACGGCGCTCGGAAGCGGCCGCCGCGAACGGTGATGCCGTTGTCAAAGGTGTAGCTGATCCAACCGGCTTCCAGGAAGACATCGCCGCCATCCTCGTCGCCGAAAGCCGTTTCCGAGTCGTCGTCGATCGAGTTATCGGCGTCGGCGGCCAGACGGACCAGATACTGGAACTTGGGATCGCCGATGTGACCGGCGAACTGGAGCTTGGCGCGACGGACTTCAAAGCCGTGGCCGTCGGTATCGTTGTTGCTGTCGTCATCGAAGTCCACGGTGTTCAGGACCCAGCGGACCTGGATCATACCGGTGACCTTCAGGAGGAACTTGCCGTCACCGGAAGCGAGGAAGAAGTTCTCGTTCCAGCCGGCGGTCAGATCGCTGTCGAGCAGCGAAGCGCGGGTCTCGGCGTCGGAGAGCACCTCGTGGATGAGGGTCTTGACCTCTTCGGCGCGGCGTTCGGTCAGCCAGCTTTCATTTTGCTGGGCGCGGAGTTGTGCGACCTCGGCTTTGAGTTGGGCCATTTCGGCCGCCAACTGTTCGTTGGTTTGCTGGGCGCTGAAAGCGGGGGTCGCGATCACCGCGATCAGTGCTGCAAAAATGAGTGCTGTCCGTTGCATGCGTGCGTCTCCTTTACAAGACAACTGTGTCGGTCACCCTTTAACAGGCCCCATCCTAGGAACCCGCTAACCTTCTTTTAGCAAACCAAGCTAAATAACGCGCTTGGTCATGTCAATCCTTCATACCCCGGCCGGTGGATAAACTCATCCGGCCATCCTGCGGCCACGGCGCGCAGCGCCAGTCCGCTTAAATCCGTAGATCGGATCGAGGGAAAGCGGAACTGTAATGATTTAATCAAGAATTTCAAGCCCCATTTTGCCATCATCGCTCAAACCGCCCTGAAGGTCCTTTAAAAGCCCAATAACGCATTTTTACGATATGCATTGCCGCCCTTTGATCACCAAAACTGAAATGCCCTGTAAACGCCGGTCCGGCCAAACAGCACATTACGACTTGACCAGACCAGGCATTGTTGAGATCGAGTTTCAATTCGCTTCGTCTGCCTCCGGAACAGTCAAATCACCCTCTTCATCGGCATCGCCTTCGCCCTCGGCATCAGTCCCCTCGGCGGCGGGTTGCCGGGTAGGATTGACCCGCTCGGCCCAGAGAGCGATGTTGCCCATCAGCTTTCGGGCGGATTCGCTGTCGTAGCCGAACACGCCCCACATGGGCTGATTGACCATGCCTGCCGACAAATCCTCGTTGGAAATCAGAATGCGCGGATGGCCGTCGAACTCCATCGCCTGCAGCAGCGGTGTGGTGCTCATCGCCCCGCGCATCTTGAAGAAGGCACGGTAATCGACACGGGTGCAGTTGAATCCGCCGAACCCTTGGCCCGATATCACGTCGGCACTGCGGCTGAGCGGTTTGATCGGCTTGTCGGGATAGAGCTGGGCCAGCATCTTCTGCACCGACTGGGTGAACTCCAACTGCCCCCCCGCCGACTCGAACAACATCACCCCGCCATCCGACACATACTGCTTGATGGCGTTGATTTCCTCGGTAGAGAAGACATGCGCCGCCGTGCCGGTGACGTGGGCTAACGCCACACCGCTGTCCGGCAGATCGATCAACTCGGTTTGCTCGACTTTGGCTCCGACGTTCTTGCGGTTGTAGAGAAAGACGTCCTGGTTGAGCCAACCGCCGGGCTCGGGATTCCAGTTGCCCTTATATTTGCCCTGCGCCACACGTATGGTTTTGCCGCCGGCATTCCTGCGATACTCGTAGTGGGTATCGAGACGGGGACGGATGTTGCCTCGCTCGGTGGCGTAGTGATAAATGTTGACCAGCGTCTGCCAGGCGTCCATGTTGCGGGTGTTGTAGGTTTGCAGGTCGCCGCCGACATCCTTGTTGACGTGGACCAGCAGGTGGCGTACGCCGTTATGCACGCTGCTGAAGCCGGTGGGACGACCCACCTTGTAGTTGATGTTGTAGATCCAATCGTCGCCCGGAACCGGCGTCAGTGTGTATTGGGGCCACAGTTCGTAGCAGAGTTCCTTGACGGAGTTGGAGAACTTGGAAGAACCGGTATCGGCGTGGGTGATAATCGTTCCGCCCAGCGCCACGTAGGTCAGCAGTTTCGCTTTCTGCTCATTGCTGAGGTTCAGCGCCTCGTGGCCGGATATCCACAGCAGCGGCGCATCCAGCCATTCCTGCGGCTTGGTCTCGACGGGAACGACCTGCCAGTTGACCGATCGTTCGATTTCATCGGAAGCCCAGCGGGTGAGATTGGACACATCAAAGGGACGATTGTTCCAGGCATAGTCCTTGATTTGGAGTTTATTGATCAGGACCGGCACGCGACCGCGCGAGAGGAAGATAAGTCGGAAGGCCACATCGGTCGTCTTCCCACCGTCGCCGCCGCCACCGCCACCGCCCCGGACCATCACCTCGGCGCCGGTGCGGTACCAGTCTTTACCGCCGAAGTATTTCCAGCCCCCGGCCAGCCCCACGCGCTCCACGCCGACCATGTAGTAGGCGTAGTGACCATTTTTACCGGGGTTCTGGTTCGGGGAATAGTTTTTGTGCATCCAATTCACGCCCTTCATGATGGCCTGCATGGTTTTATGGTTGTCGGTCTGTCCGGTCTGGACAAACTTCTGGGCATGCGCGTAGTCGAGCGTGATATAGAGCAGGGCCAGGCCGGAGGTGGTCATGGAGCCGTACGAGGCGCCGTTGCCGTTGTAATTCCAGCCGCCGTCCGGATTCTGCATGCGGAGCATGCGTTTTTCCACGGCAAGCCAATAGTCCTCGCCCGGGGCATGGCCGCGTTTGGCCGCTTCCCACATGCCCAGAACGGCGTACTGCGTGATCGAGTTATCGTAGTGGTTGTGGCCGGGGGTATAGGCGTAACCGCCCTTCTGCATGTCGATGCTGTTTTCCAGCCAGTAGTAGTCCTTTTCCAGGTACTTGCCGAACTGACTGCCGGGCAGCTTGGCCCAGACGTGGGCATCGACGCCGCGTGCATAAGAACCGTTGAAATTTTTGGTGGGGTTGATTTTCTTCAGGTGCTCCAGCGCGGTGAGCATGGGAGGATTCTTTTGCCACTGTTCCCCGGCCGATAGCAGAGCGTAGAGCACCAGAGCTGTCGGGCCGCCGTAGAAATTGGCCTGGACTCCTTCGGCATTGGGATTGGCCCCGCCGGTGTCCCAGTTGCCGGCCTGATTCTGCTGGCCATATAACTGCTTGACCAGCCGGGCGATGGCCTGGCGAACCTCCTGGTCGGTCACCGCGGAGGCGGGCTGAGCCCAAGTCAGGGACAGGCCGACTATCACGAGAAGAAATACCAGGCGTTGCATGACATGGCTCCAATCACACGTCGGGGTTGGGATCGTTCGGTCTGCTCATCGTGGGTTTCGTTACGCATCGCACCGTCTCACGGCGCAGATCAGGGCTGGTACAAGTACATCAGGCGGGGGACGGAAAACTCTTCCATGGCGTCGCGCAGCGTACGCGGGCTCAAGTCGATGCGGGGTTGGGGTGAAGCGGCCGAGGCGCCGAACAACTGCTGCATCACGGTGGGCTTGAGTCGGTAGATCGATACGGGCGAATCGTCACTTATCCCGGCGCGACTCCGCGCCTCCGCAAGGGCATCGTCGAGATAGCCGACCCGGTCGACCAGCCCCATCTCGACCGCCTCCGCCCCGAGATAGGCCAAGCCGGTCGTCGCGGCTTTCAGTTTTTCCGGAGTGTCGAGCACGTCGGAACGCCCCTCTTTCACCACCTCGATGAAGCGCGCGTGCATTTCATCGAGCATGGGCTGGACCACAGCCCAGTCATCCTCATCCCACTGGCGGAACATGTTGTTGCCGCGTTCCTTGTCCGGCGAGGTGGTGGCCTGGCGGACCTGCGGGGTCACGCCAAGCTTGTCCATCGTGCCGCCGAACGTCATCACGTTGGCGATCACGCCGATCGAACCGGTGATGGTGGTCGGCTCGGCGATAATGTGGTCGGCCAGACAACTGATGTAATACCCGCCGCTGGCGGCGACGGAGCCATAGCTGGCGATCACCGGCAGATCGGTCTCCTCCTTGAGGCGTTTGAGGTGATGGTGGGTCTGGTCGGCCGGGGACACCGGGCCGCCGGGCGAATCGACGCGCAGCACAACCGCGGCAATCTGCAACTTTTCACGGTTGGCGATCAGGTGGTCGACACAATGACGCACGAATACGGTTTGCTGATTGTCGGTCATCCCTTCCAAAGGAATGATGACGATGCGTTGCTCGCCCTCGCCGGGGCTGTAGCGGGTCATCTGCACCTGGCTGGCCGCCGAACTCCCGCTCGAGACCGAAAGAATGATCCCGACATACAAGCCCAGCCCGAAGATCGACAAAATGATGATCACCGCGAAGAACAGTTTGGTGGCCAGCTGGAAGACGCCGGGTGATTTGCGCAGCGGCACGGGCGCGGATGGATAAACGGGGGGTTGCGTAACGGGCGGCCTGGGAGATTCGGTTTGATCCATGTTGATCACCGGGTAAGGCAGGCGGGGGGAATCCGGCGGGTCGCTTGGTCGATTATAGTTGAAAGCCCCCGCTCCGGGCAAGAATGAAATGACACCATAAGAAAAGAGCGGCCTTTCGACCGCTCGCAAACCAACCCTTGGACAGCACGGGATGAAGGTTTCAGATCATCGGGCCCTTGGGCTGCACCGGGCGGGGTTTTTCCGCGGCGGGAGCATCCGGATCGGCCGGGGGGCTGGCGTCGGGCGGGGCGGGTGCTTGGGGCGCCGCTTCGGGCTGGGCCGCGGGGGCAGGCGCTTTCCGCCGGCCGTGGATGCGAATCCGCACGTGCGAACTGGCGTTTTGTTCCATCTTCTCCACCTTGGCCATGATGTCCTCGGGGACGGCCTGCCGTTCCTCGGGCGTGTTGATCAATCCGTCAAAAATCAGTTTGCCCCGGGCGTCCTCAACGTGCAGGTGTTTGTCGATATCGTCGCGGACGGTCAGGGTGATGCGGTGCTGATCGTCGCTCTTGCGCATGACCAGTTGCGAAGCGGTGAGGGCGCCGTCATGGGGAACGTTCGGTCGCACGCCGGCCTGCCGGTCGGGCGCGTCCACATCGATGCCCATCTCCTTTTGAATTTCACGGATGCGGTCCTGCAGCATGTCGATCCGCTTCTGGACATCTTCGGATATCTGCCCGGTTTTCTGCTTGATTTGCTCTTTATCCGGCAGCGACTTCTGAAGTTCCTCCAGAAGTTTCTGATAGCGCTTGCGCAAATGGGGATAGCTGGGCACGGAGATGACGACCGGCTCCGCGTTTTCGACCCACCGGCCAAAAATCGTTTGCTGCGGCGCTTCGACCGGACGGCCGCCCAAGGCCACCTTGACCCGGTTGGACTTGCCCTTGCGCAGGTAAGTGAGGGTTAGGGTGTCGCCGGGATCGTGCATGCGGATCAGCGCCTGAAACTGCGGAGGATTGATGATCCACTGGTCGTCGATCTTGGTCAGGATGTCGTGCTCGGCCAGACCGACAGAGGCCGCGGGGGAATCGGGCATGACCGTGACCACGCTCAATCCCGCATGGCGCGGCAGGTCCACCTGCGCCCGCACCTCCTGCGGCACCGCTTGCGTCCCGACGCCCAGAAATGCCACCTGCTCGGCCACTTCCTGCGCTTTTTCCTGCTGTTTCGGCACTTCGACTTCCACCCCACCCGAAGCGTCAATTTGAATCGGGTTACCCTCGACATCCTGTGTGTTGACAGTCACACGCTCTGCCTTGATCTTGGCTGGGGCATCTTCCTGTGCGATCGCCGGGCCGGCGACCATCAGACAAAGTAACGGCAATGCCCAAAGAATGGAGTGTGAGTCATTCATCGTGTTCGACCTTTCCAATGCAAATCCTGTGATGAAATCAATCCACGCGAATCGGTAACAGCAACACGCGCTCCTGAGGAACGGTCAACTCGTATTCCACGTTCTCCTGCGGATCGACCCAGCGGGTCTGGCGCACCGTGCGGTATCGCATCGGCTGAACGGCGCGGCGATCTTCGGTGATCATGATGCGCCCGGGCTCGAGCACCGCCCAACGCCGCTCGATTTCCAGCGCCGGATCGGGTTCGGCCTCAACGATTCCGCCCGGAACGTTCCCACCGGAATCCGGATTGCCCGGCAGGGTGTAGTGGATCAACAGGGCCAGGGCGATCATCGCCGCCGTCGCGCCAACGAGACTGATCATCGGGCCGATACGCGCCACGACGGGGCGGGCCTTTTTGCCCTCGAGCAGCGCGTCGATGCGCCGGTCGAGCTGGTCGCCGGGTTGCCGCAACGGCTGATCGGCCAGAACCCGCTCGATCGGATCAATGCGCCCGGATGGTTCGTGCCGTGTGTTCAAACCAGCGACTCCATGGGTTGGCGCAAGGCCAGCAGGGCCTGCTGATAACGGCTGGCCACGGTGGACAGCGGCGTATCCAGGGCTTCGGCGATTTGTCGGAATGTCAACTCACCGTAGATTTTCATGATGACGATCTGCCGCTGCGGTTCGGGCAAGTCATCCAGTGCCTGTTGAACCCGTTCGGTCTGCTCCTGACGTTCGAGGTCGGTGGCCTGCTTTCGGTCGGGATCGGCCAAGGTATGATCGAAAATGGATTCGGCCGATCGTAATTTCGTGCGGCGCTTTCGGATCTGGTCGAGCGCCGCATTTCGGACGCTGCGAAACAGGTAAGCCGTCGGATCTTCAACGCCCAGTCGCTCCCGCTTGCAGAGGCGGGCGATGGCATCGTGCACGGCATCCTCGGCCTGTTCGGCATTGCCGGTGACCGATAACGCCAGTGTGAACAGGCCCTGGCGATGCCTGCGGTAGAGCTGTCCCAGGTCGTCGGCCAATGCCCGTTCCTTACTGACGTTCGTTCATTGGTACACACGCAACCGTCGCATGCGTGTTCAGAATCCGATTGAAATTTTACGCGCAATACCTTTCCAAGGTTTGCCCCGATCCAGCAACTCTCTGTGCGCAATTAGTAAAGCGTTTTGCGTGAGCGTTGACGAACCAGTCGCAGAGGATTATACGTCTTAGTGAATAAATACAGTTAATAGGAAACTTGTTCAAAGCCCCGTGATTCGGATTAATGGCATGAAAAACCATCCGCTGACCCGTCGTCATTTTCTCGCCGGCTCCGTCGCCGCCGGTGCTTCCACGCTGCTGCTGCCCACCGCACAGGTGCTGGGGGCCAACGAGCGACTGAATGTGGGTGTGATCGGCTTGGGAGGCCGCGGCGGAGGTGGACATAAGAGCATCAAGGGTAGCCACCTGGACTGGGCGGAAAAATCCGGGGCCCGGGTGATCGCCGTCAGCGATTGCGATCCGTTCCACATGAATAAAGCGGACAAGTTGGATCACCCGGTCGCCAAACACCAGGATTTTCGTAAACTGCTGGAAATGAAGGACGTAGACGCGGTGATCATCGCCACGCCCAACCACTGGCATGCCTTGGGGACGATTCTGTCCTGCCAGGCGGGCAAGGATGTGTTTATCGAGAAGCCGGCCAGCCACAGCATCTGGGAAGGGCGGAAGATGGTCGAGGCCGCCCGCAAATACAAGCGGATGGTGCAGATCGGCACGCAGCAGCGGTCGGACCCCGCCTTGATCGAACTCAAGCACGCCATCGCGGCCAAAGAGTTGGGCGAGGTGCAGTGGATCCACGCCCTGTGGTTCGCTCATCGCATGCCCATCGGCAGGACGACCACGCCAACGCCGGTCGATCCCAAGATATACGACCTGTGGTGCGGACCGCGCCGGCCCGATCCCATGATGCGCCAGAAACTGCATTACGACTGGCACTGGTTCTGGGATTACGGCAACGGTGACATGGGCAACCGCGTCGTCCACAACATCGACGATGTGCATCACGTGATGCAGATGAACGGCAACATACCGACGCGCGCCATGGCGTTCGGCGGGCGCTTCGGTTACGACGACGACGCCGAGACACCGAACACCCAATCGATCTGGTGGGACTGGAAGGCGCCGATCATCGCCAGCAATCGCAACCTGCCCTTCAGCTCGACGCGCAAAAGCTCCAGCGTCTATTCGCGCTTCAATCGCAACCACCGCTTCACCAACATCGTCAAGTGCGAAAACGGTTTCTTCGCCGTGACGCGCGGCGGGGGAAAAGTCTACGACAACGATGGCAACGAAATCCGAAAGATCAAGGGCGACGGCGGCGGGGCGCACATGCGTAACTTCTTCGACGCCTGCAAGAGTCGAAACCACAACGATCTCAACGCCGACGTCGAACAGGGACATCTTGCCGCCGTGATGCTCCACATGGGCAACAACAGTTTCCGCATCGGCCAACAGGTCACAGCCGATCAGATCGCCGAGCGCATCAGCGGTTGCGAAGAAGCAGCGGAAACATTCAAACAAATGACCGAACACCTCGAGAAAAACGGCATCGATCTCAAAATCGACAAACCGACCCTCGGGCCCTGGGTCACCTTCGATCCGAAGACCGAGCGCTTCACCGGCGACCATGCCGACCGGGCGAACCCACTGGTCCGGGAAAATTACCGGGAGCCGTTTGTCATACCGGAACGGGTTTGACCGGGGTCAAAAATTCAGCCCATCGTGCAAATGGGCCGATGAAATTCTCCGGTGAGGCACACCACGTCGGAGCACATCATGGCGCGTTTGTTCAATCTGTTTCGCAATGTCCCGCGCCAAACGGCGACAGACCGCAAGCCACGGGCGCACTCGTGAACATCGATTCGCACCAGCACTTCTGGGTCTACAACGATCGCGATTATGTCTGGATGACGCAGCCGTTCGGTACGCTGCGCCGCGATTTTCTGCCCGCGGACCTGAAGCCGCCGCTCAATGCGATCGACTTTGACGGGACGATCGCCGTGCAGGCCCGGCAAATGACGGTCGAAACCGAATGGCTGCTTGCGCTGGCGGACGAAAATGAATTCATCCGGGGCGTGGTCGGCTGGGTGGACTTCGCATCCGAGCAACTCGATGCTCAACTCGAACACTTCGCTGCGCATCCGAAGCTGGTGGGCGTGCGCGAGTTGATTCACGACATGCCCGATGTGCAATACGCGCTCAGCGATGTGCACGTGCACGCCATCATCAAGCTCGCGCGCCACGGGCTGACCTACGATCTGCTTCTCAAGCCGCAGCACATTCAGCCCGCAACAGCATTGGTGCGACGCTTTCCCGAACAGAAGTTCGTGGTCGATCACATCGCCAAACCAAGCATTGTCGAGGGGCGGATGTCACCCTGGCGCGAAGATCTTCATGCGTTGGCTGAATGCGAGAACGTTTTCTGCAAATTGTCCGGGATGGTCACCGAAGCAAGCTGGGGGCAGTGGACGCCGGATGCATTTCAGCCGTACCTCGATGCCGTGATCGGGGCCTTCGGACCGGGCCGCTGCATGATCGGTTCGGATTGGCCGGTCTGCACCGTCAGCGGCGCGTACGAAGCGGTGATGCACATCGTGATCGACTACATCACCGCCCTGTCACCGGACGAGCAACGTGCGATTCTTGGCCGAACCTGCGCGGCGTTTTACGGTGTGCATGAAAAACCCCGCTGAAAACAGCGGGGCTTGGGGTATCCATTCCGAAGGCAATCACTCCAAAATCTGCATCACCACGAAACGGCTGGCCCACCGGCCGTCGAGAAACACCTTGACCGTCAGTCGCACGCCTTCGCTCAAATCGTGTTTCTTCAACGCGGCGGAAAGCTCGGCAGGCGTGGTCACGGCAACGCCCTGCACATCGCCGATCACCATGCCGGGCATGATCTGCTCGGCCGCGGCAATGCTGCCGGGGCGAACCTTTTCGACCAGCACCCCTTCGATCGGATCGACACCCAATCGCTTGGCCCGGGCGGTGGTCATTTCCGTGACCGTCTCGAAGCCCAGCTTGGTCAGCGTGGCGTTGTCCGCTTCCTCCGGATCGACGGAGCGCGGCGCCGCACCCCCGGCCAAAGGATCGTCAGGCAACTCGGCAAGAACCACCGTGCGCTCGATCGTCTTGCCATCGCGGACGATCTGCATCTCCAGCTTGTGTCCCGGGACCTGCCGCGCCACGTAACGGCGCAGTGAAGAAGCGGACTCGGCTTCGCGCCCGTCGAGTTCGACGATCACATCGCCCCGCTTCAGGCCCGCCTCGGCCGCGGGCGTATCCGGCCTTACATCCTCCACCAGCACGCCCTTCTCCACGCCAAACGATTTCAGCAGTCTGGGCTCATCGCTGATATACACGCCGAGGTATCCCCGGCGGACCTGGCCCCGCTCGATGATCTGGGGAATGAAGGCGGTGAGCATGTCGGCGGGAATGGCGAAACCGATGCCGTTGTAGGCGCCGGTGCGCGTGGCGATGGCGGTGTTCATGCCGATCACCTCGCCGTGGATGTTGGTCAACGGCCCGCCGGAGTTGCCCGGATTGATCGCCGCATCGGTCTGGATGAAGTTCTCGTACCCGCCCTGGCCAAGAATACCCAGCCGACGCCCCTTGCCTGAGACGATGCCCTGGCTCATCGAAAAATCAAACTGGAACGGACTGCCGAAGGCGAACACCATCTCGCCCTGCTCGACCGGTCGCTCGGCGATCACCGCCGGATGAAGACGGCTGGATTCCACTTTCAGCACGGCGATGTCGGTCTTTTCGTCGTAGCCGACCACCTCGGCCTTGAGCGTCTTCTGATCGGAGAACTTGACGTTGATTTCGCCGGCATTGCGGACCACGTGGTAGTTGGTGACGATATGGCCCTGGTCATCGTAGATCCAACCGCTGCCGTTGCCATATGGCTGAGGCACATCGTACTGGCGCAGGGATTCGTCCTGCTCATCGGGGCGCGGGTCGATCTGCCCGCGGCGGCGCTGCTCGAACCAACGGAAAAAATCCATCGGGTTGTCGAAATTCGACGGCGGTCGTATCGATGAACGGCCGGAAACTTTTCTACTGACGGAAATGTGCACGACACTCGGCTCGACGCGCTGGGCAACCAGCCGGAACGATTCGCTCAGTTCGGCCAGGCGCTGCGAGCTTTGCAGTTTCGCCGCCGCCAGTTCGATCCGGGCTTCCTGCTCGGCATAAGCCAACCGCCTCAGGGCATACGGCGCACCGACCAGGGTGATCACGATCACGAACAACAGGGTGAAGGAAGGACCGTAATTGCGAATGCCAGCCATTTCCATATCTCCATCAGAAAAGGATTTAGAGTGAATAAGGCGGCGGAAGCTCACCTCCGCTCCGCCACGTCATAGTATTAACGTTGTAGCCCTCGGCCATGTTCATCTGTTAAAAAAACGCTTGGCCTGGTCCGGGGGCATCGGGTAAGGATGGGTATCGCGCAGATATTCGCCGCTTTGGACCAGTTCCACCCATGTTTTTCCCGCCTCGGCAATCCACCGGCCCAACTTTTCGGTCGGCTGAACAAAGGGCGGCTGCCAATCGCTCAACCCCAGCCAGTCGTGCAGGACGACCACGTGGCCGTGGCAGGCCGGACCGGCGCCGCAACCGATCACCGGGATCTTCACCCGCTCGACGATGCGCTGCGCCACCTCCGCCGCCGTCGCCTCCAACAACAGCATGACCGCCCCGGCGGCTTCCATGCACTCGGCCTGGTCGACCAGCGATCGGGCCTGTTCGGCCGTCCGACCCGTCGATCGGTATCCGCCGAAATGCTTGACGTGTTGCGGCAGCGATCCCAGGTGCGCCACCACCGGCGCCCCCGCCCGCGCCAGTTTTTCCACCAGCGGAGCGAACCGCGCATCCACTTCCAGCTTCACCGCGTCGGCCCGGCCCTCGGTCAGAAACCGGCCGGCGTTGCGCACGGCCTCGGCGTCGTCGGCCTGGTAGCTCATGAACGGCATGTCCGCCATCACGAAACAATCCGGCGCGCCGCGTTTCACGGCCGCGGTAATTTCCACCATGAAATCCAGGGGGGCGTGGAGCGTGGTGTCGTGGCCGAGGATCATCTCGGCGGCGGTATCGCCGACCAGCAGCACGGGCACCCCTCCCGCCGCCAGATGGCGCGCGGTGGTGGCATCGTAACAGGTCAGCACGGCAATCTTCTCGCCGCGCTCGGCCATCTTCCGTAACGTGCGCAGGGTCACGGGCTTGGAATCAGAAGTCTCACTCATCGTGTTTATTGTAACCGTATCGCCGGTGTCATGCCGCATGCCGTTTGCTACAGCGCACCGCCGGGGGTGTTGGGTTGCAGCGGTTGCGTCAGGTCGATCTGCAGCTTGTCGGAGGGAATCAGTTTGCCGGGGTTGAGGCGTTCCTCGGTATCGAACGTGCGGCGAATCGCTTCAAACGCTTCGAGCGTGTCGGCATCGAACATGACCGGCATCATGTCCAGCTTCTCCACACCCACGCCATGCTCACCGGTGATCGTCCCGCCGACACTGACGCAGTAGCGCAGGATGGCGTGGCTGGCGCGCATGGTGTTGGCCACCTGCTGCGGATCGTGCTCGTCGAACAGCAGGATGGGATGCACGTTGCCATCCCCGGCGTGAAAGACGTTGGTGATGGTCAGGCCGAACTCGGCGCCGATGCGCATCACGTTTTCCAGCACCCCGGGCAGCTTGGAACGGGGGACGCAGGCGTCCTGCGTGCAGTAGCTGGGGCTGATGCGCCCGATCGCCCCGAACGCGCGTTTGCGGACCGACCACAGTTCTTCCCGGCGCTGCGGGTCGGCCGAGCGCTGCACATCCTGTGCGTGATTGGCGCAGGCGATATCCACCACGCGATCCATCTGTTCATCGAGCGCGGCTTCGACGCCGTCCAACTCGATCAACAGCAGCGCCGCGGCATCGGATGGAAAACCGAAGCCGAATGTCTGCTCGACCACCTGCACCATCTTGCCGTCCATCATTTCCATGGCCGCGGGAATCAGTCCGGCCTCGATGATCTGCGCCACGGTGCGACAGGCATCGAGCGGGTCGGTAAACACGGCCACCGCGGTACGCAAAGCCGCGGGCTTGGGCGTCAGCCGCACCCAGAGTTTCGTGATAATGCCGAGTGTTCCTTCGCTGCCGCAGAGCAGACCGGGCAGATCGGGGCCGAGCCCATCGGTTCGGGCCGAACCGCGCGTGGTGATGACTTCGCCTTCCGCGGTGACCTGTTCCATGCCGAGGATGTGATTGACGGTCACGCCGTACTTGAGCGTGTGGATGCCTCCGGCGTTGGTTGCGGCGTTGCCGCCGAGGGTCGAAGCCGACAGCGAAGAGGGATCGGGCGAGAAGTGCAGGCGCCGCCCACCGGGCAAGCGGTTGACGTGATCGGTCAGTGACTTGTTGAGGACGCCGGCCTCGACGCACGCGCAACGGTTGGGCAGGTCGACTTCCAGGATGCGCTTCATGCGGCTGGTGCAGAGGATCACGCCATCACCGAACGCCACGCAGCCGCCGGTCAATCCGGTGCCGCTGCCGCGCGGAACGATCGGGATGCCGTGCTTGGCCAACAATTTGACGGTCGAAACCGTTTGCCCGGTGCAGGTGGGAAAGACCACGGCCTCGCCGCGTCCACGCGCGATGGGAAAACCGTCGCACTCGTAGGCGATCATCCGGGCGGAATCGGCAATCACACCGTCTGCGCCAACAATCTCCCGCAGCAAATCAAGAACATCCGGACGGATGGGCATGCCCTGTATTCTACTACCGATACGCCCGCCACCGCGGAAAACCACGATCGCAAATGCGATGGAGGAGAAAAAAACGGCCGGTCGCGCCGGCCGTTGCAGTGTACGGCGGTCGGAATGCGGCTCAGCGCGATTTGGCGACGCGCTCCACCTGAACGATGTATTCTTCCAGGCGCTCGCGCGGCTTGATCGACTGCGACCGGCGAAGCAGCGGCAGCGCCTCGCTGTACTTCTGCTGACGAACCAGCAATTGCCCGTGGCGCATCTTGGCGTCGGCTTCGAAATTCTCGATAGCGGCGGCGCGCTCGAAGTAGAAAACCGCTTTCTCGTAATCCTCTTCCCGCTCGTAGTTCTGGCCGAGAAGAATCAGGGCGTCGCCGTCCAGCGGATCGATCTTGACGATCTCTTCGATGATCTTCACATAGTCACCGCTCTGGCCCTCGGCCATGGCGAGGCGCGCGCTCAGTTTCAACAGTTCCTTGCGGTCTTTGTCGTCGAGTTGATCGCCCAGCAGTTCTTCGACCTTGGCGATCAGGGTCTTGGTTTCCTCGTTCGCCCCGCGCGCGGTCAGCACCTTGGCGGCTCGGATGATGCGATCGGGACCCACTTTCGGATCCTTTTCCAGCGCTGAGACATAGCACGCGACCGCTTCGCCGTACACTTCCTCGTTGACGTAGATATCGCCGAGCATGTTGAGACTGGGCGCAGTGGATTTGCCGAGCTTGTCGACCAGTTCATAATTTTCCGCCGCCTTGAGCGGCCGGTTGAGTCCGATGAACGCATTGGCCTGAAGCAACCAGAGATCGGCATTGTCCGTATCGTCCTCGATGAGCATGCCGCACAGCGCCACGGCTTCGGAATAACGCTTCTGCTTGAAGAAGCTGAGCGCCAGGCCCATCTTCCAGTCCACCGTGTTCGGATCGAGCAGGACGGCGCGGCGGTAGGCCGATTCGGCCGACAGATCGTTGCCGGTCATGGAATGGGCGTAGCCCAGCAGGCCGTAGAGAACCCCATCGCCGCCGCCGAGTTCGACCACGCGGATCAGCGTCGGGACCGCCTTGTCGTACTTGCCCTGGCGGACGTAGATCATGGCGAGGTTGCGCCAGGCGCGGCGGAACTTGGCGTGCTTGCTGATCGCCTCCTCGTAGGCCAGGATCGCCTGGTTGAACTCCTCCCGTTGAAAGTGGATGTTGCCGAGCGTGAAATCAAACACGGCACTGCCGCCGATCCGATACTCGTGGAGCAGATCAACGGCCGCTTCGATGTTTTGGGCCAGTTCGATTGCTTGGGCTTTTTCGGCTTCTTCCTTCGCCTGTTGCTGCGCCTGCTTCTGCTCTTCGGTCAGTTCGGGCTTGGTCTCGGTTTGCTCATCCTCCTCACTCGGCGGCTGAAGCAGCGCAAGCACTTCCTGCATTTTGATGGTTTCTTCCGGCGTGACGGTCGGCTCGATTTCCGTCTCGGACAGGTAGCTCTCGATGAACCGCTGCTGGAATTTGGGATCGTTCCAGACGGCCAACTCCGCTTCGGTGTAATAGAACGGCTTGACCAGCGGGAGCGGCCTGGGCTCGGCCGATTCGTCCTGTCCCAGGGCGGGCAGGACAGAGAACGTGAAGACGGTCAACACACAGAAAAACGCACTGAGGACTTTCATGATCATCATCCTTTAGGGAAGGCGATGGGGACACGCATACGAAAACGCACGGGTTTGCCGCCGCGCTTACCGGGCTCGAATTTCCACTTTTTCACAGCGTTGAGCGCCGCCTGATTGAAAACCGGGTCGTCGGATTGCTGCACCTTGGGCTGCTCCACGCGACCCTGTTTGTTCACAATAAAGATGATGTACACCCGGCCCGGCGCCTTTCGGCGTATCGCGCTGGTCAGGTTCGGCGGCGGCTGGAAGATCGGGCGCGGTTTCTGATCGAGATCGGCCATCTGAAACAGCGCTTCGACGTCCTTGGTTTGGGCGGCGACGGTGTTGAGCTTGACCGCGAAATCCCCGGCCGCGAAACCCGCACCCGAGCCGACATTCAAGGCCAGTTCCAACTGAGACAGGTCCAGCGGCGGAGCTTCTTCGGTCAGTTCCGGCGGCGGCTCTTCCGGTTCGGGCTCCGGCTCGGGCTCCTCCTCGGGTGGCGGCGGAGGCGGAGGAGGCAGGGTGGTCGTGTCCACCGCGGTGGTCATCATGTCATCTCCCCGGCGCTCGGCAATCTGCTGCATCAACGGCAACACCATGAAAAAGATCAGGGTCAAGCCGCCCGCACCGACCAACATCAACAGCAAGCCGAAAAGCTTCCCGAGAAAGGTCCAGAATGTCCGTTTCCGATTGGTCATGGGGTTGCTGGCATTCAGCCCTTGGGTTTGCGGCTGGCAATGCTGACTTTGACGGCCCCGGCCATCTTGGCTTCATCGATCACGCGAACCAGTAATCCGGAGGGTGCGGCCTGATCGGCCTGGACAATCACCGGAACTTCTTCCTGCTGCAGCATGCGTTTGACGAGGGGGCGAACGCCGCTGATGCCGATCGCGCGCCCGCCGTAAACCACATCGCCCTTTTCCGTCAGCGCCAGCAGAATACTGGTTTTCTCCAGCCGCACGGCGGAGGCGGCCTGCGGCTTGTCCACTTCCACGCCCGTCTCCTCCACGAACGTCGTGGTGACGATGAAGAAGATCAGCAGAATGAACACACAGTCCATCAACGGGGAAATATCGATCCCGGTTTCGGAGCTGTCGTCGGATGTCGATTCTCGAAAGCGTCCCATGGGGTTCCTCGTCTTGTTTCCATGGTCGGCGGCCGGTTACGCCACCGCCTTGTTTCGGTTCAGGCGTCGATACACCGACTGCGTACACACGGTTTCCAGGTGGGCCAGGAAGGCCTTGTAGCGCTCGTGCTTGCGGACCAATTGGTACTGGAAGAACAGGCCCGGCAAAGCGATCACCAGGCCGGTCTCCGTGGTAATCAGCGCCTCGGAAATACCCGCGGCGATCATATCCATCGTCTTATCACCGCCCGAGCCGGTGGACAGCGCGGAGAAGGTCAGCAACATACCGGTCACCGTGCCGAGCAGTCCGAGCAGGGGCGCCAGGCCGACGCAGATTTTCATCACGCGCAGATCGCGCTCGAAGGGCACCGTTTCCGTGGCGCGAAGTTCGTCGAAATGGATGCCGATATCTTTCAGCGACGAGCCGCCCATGACGAAATCCAGCAGTTCGCCGATGGCGCCCTGGCGTTCGTCCGGATGTTCGATCCAGCGTCGCCATTTCTTCTCACTCACCCGGCGAAAACCCTTGACCGTCAGTTTCAGGTAAACGTGCATGCCCAGCCCAAACATCACCAGCGCGTTGACCGCAATGGCGACCATCGCCCAGCCGCCCTTCCTCCAGATGTCCACGGCGGCATACCACAGATCCTCCGTGAACTCGGGGAGATTCACGATGAACTCCCTGCAGGCATCCCAAAACTGGAACAGGACTGGTGCTTCCATCATCTATCCGGCCTGTCTTCAGGCGGCCTTATCGATTTTGTTGTAGGGGCTGCGGCTGACCTGGTTCACGAAACTGACGGCGGCTTTTTCCATCTGGTTGATAATGCCGCGCGACTTGCGATACAAAAACGCGTGCAGGAGCAAAGCGGGAATCGCCACGATCAAACCGAATTTCGTGGTGATCAGCGCCTCGGAGATACCGCCGGACAGACTCTTGACATCGCCGGCGCCGAAAAGCTCGATGAGCTTGAACGTGTTGATGATGCCGGTCACGGTACCGAGCAGACCAAGCAACGGGGCGGCGGCGGCGCTGATGGCGATGAAGGGCAGCAGGCGCTGCAGCTTGAGCCGCCGGGAAAGAATCCGCTCGTACATGACTTCTTCGATCAGATCGCGCGGCTCGCCGAGATGCTCGGAGCCGGTCCTCAGGACTTCACCGACCGGACCGTTCAGTTTCTTGCTCGCCTGCTGCACGGCGGCGTCATCGTGCTGGGCCACGGCTGTCATCAGGGCATTGACGCGCCGGCTTGACGGGATGGGCAGCACCAGGAAGTTCAACCACTTCCACAACGCCACCAGCAAGGCCAGACCGGCCAGAATGAAAATGGGATACATGACCGGTCCGCCCTTCTTCACGTGCTCAAGAAAGGTTTCCTCGGTGGCTTCGATCTTGTGGGCATTGCCGAGCGACGGATCGAGCGGGAAGGCGCCGCTGCCGTTACTGAAGATTTCGGCGGCTGCGGTGGCATTGGCGGGATTGGCGAACTCGATGAGGGTCGGCTCCAGCGAGCCCAGCCGTTGCTCGGCGGTGCCGATATGTTTGCCGTCTTCTGACTGGAACAGCGCGGCCGGTCCCACCAACGCAAACGAACCCTGCTTGACCAGCCCGCCGGCATCGACCGCGGAACCGTTGAAGCGCGCGCCTCCCAGGGAATCGAGCAGGCGTTCGACCGAGCGCGACACCAGGCCGGTCTGCGCATCGTACACCTGCTGCTTGGTCAGGTTGTTGTTTTCCGGGGCCAGTCTGGCCACCTCGAGCGGTTCACGGTATCGCTGGATTTCCGCGATGTGCAGGCGCGTTTCAAAATTGCGGATGAACTCGCCGAGCAGGTTGGACAGATACGTCGCTTCATCCTGCCGCGATTTGATTTCCGATTTCAGGTTGCTCAGGTCGAGCGTGCGGCTGTCGAGCTTGCGCGAGGTCTGCTGGTATTCCAGGCGGACCTGGACCAGTTCGCCTTCCAACCGGCTGAGCCGGCGGGTGAGCGGAATCTTTTCCTCCGCCATCCGTTCGCGCAGTTCGTTCAGTTCCTTGATGCTCCGCTCCAGTCGCTGCTGAATGCCCGTGGCCGCACTTTGGAAGGAAGCCGTCTCGTCCTCGGCGTCGACGGCATCCGTTGCGTTCTGCGCCCAGGCGAACACGACGCCGCAGAGGAGGAGGAGGGCCAGAATGATAAGGGTGTTGGTTTTCATGGCGTTGGGTTCATCCGGTTATTTGATTTCGATGGGGAGCTGAACAAAAGCCGCCGGTTGTTCGTTCTTGAGAATGGCGATGGCCTGCTGGATCTGCTTGGCGACTTCATTGGCCGGCTTCCAGACCCATCCCTCGGGAGAGGGCAGACCGACACCCGCCACTTCGCCGTTGCCGCTGACGTAATAGGCCCGTCCGATGCCGACATACATCACCGTGACCTCGGCCGAGGCATCGTCAGTCAGTTTGCGCACTTCGCTGGTGACGGTGATTTCACGGTTGACTTTATTCAGTTCGTTCATGACACCGAGAATGTTCTGGAAACGCACCGACAGCGACTGCTTGGTGTTCTTGGGGTCTTTGGGGAATTGCTGGCTGAGGGGCTTGACGCGTTTCTGGAAAATTTCCGGAAGTTGATCGAGCAGCGCCTGAGTCTGGGCCTCCAACTCGCCCGCCGTCGTCACCAAAGAGACCGACGCCTCTTTGAGCTTGTCGTTCTCCTGCATCATTTCGGCTCGCTTTTCATCGGCCTCGGTGATGCTCTTCCTGGCGTCGGCGATCTTGCCCCGGAGCGATTCGATTTCGCGTTTGACCAGGGCGATGCGCTCGTTGAGCACTTCCTTGGCCAACACCAGATCGCGCTTTTCCTTGGCGATGATGCGCTCGTTCTGCACCCACTGGGCCAACATCTCGCGCGTTTGTTCGATATCCGGGCCGGCGTCGCCTTCCTCCTGGGCCCTGGCGCCGGCAAGCCACAAACCGCCGACCGCGAAGAGCAGGATCAGGCCGATCGCTGCGCCACGGCGGCGCATCGGGTCGGAGAAGCGGTTCCGTTTTCTGTGTTGTGTTTTCATGTCTGTGTGATCCGTTTGATGGACGCCTGGTGATTAACCGCATGCCGTCCGTGCTTAAAAGGGAATCGTCGCGCTGACGCCGAAGGAATATTCAATCCCTTTGGTGTGAGAGGATCGCAATACGTCGCCATCTATGAATTCGGAGCGATACACGGATTGAATCTCAGGATTCGTCAGGTTCTTCGCAGAAAATTTCACCTGAATGTATTTCCCGATCTTTTGGGACAGGCTCAAATTCAGGGTGCCGAATTCCGTTTCGTACACGCTGGGTATAAACCGGCCGGTCGAAGTGCCGGCCCCCGCCACCAGGGTATCGCCGCGCACCGTGTAGAAGATGCCGAACTTCGTTCCTGTCGGTTCAAAGTCGTACGTCAGGAATAAATTATACAGCCGTTCGGGAGCATTGGTCATATGCCGCGAAGTGATGTCCAGTTCAATTCCGGGTGATTTGAAAATATCAATTTCCGATTGAGGCAATTGCACCTCCGATTCGATCAGGGTCAGATTGCCCCCGACCGTCAGCCCGCGCAAGGGTTCCCAGAATTCACCGAGCTTCTGCCGCAATTCAAACTCGTATCCCTCCAAGGTTCCTTCGGGGTAGTTGATCGGGCGGGTAAACGTGAATCCGGCACTTTGCTGAACCGTCTCGATGGGATTGGTGACATCCTTGCGGAACCAGGACACCGACACCAACCCCCCCGGGTAAGGCACGTAATCCATTCGAAGGTCCCAGTTTCTCACCGCACTCATTTTCAAGTTGGGGTTTCCGACAAAGATATCGCCGCCAAGAAATTCCTGTTGATTGACCGGCGTCAATTCCTTGAAAGTTTGCCGGGCCACGGTTTCGGTATAGGCATAGCGGAAAGTCAAGCCATCCAAGGGTTCGATTTCAACCGCCAGCGCGGGTAACACGTCATATTGCGTGAAGTTCACATCGGCATCGCCGGGATTCAAATCCACGGGTCCGGCCGCACCCTCCGGAATCCAGAATGCATTGGCGCCGGGTTCGAGAATGATTTGCAGATCGGTGGTTTCGTAGCGGAAACCGCCGACCACCTTGGCGAAGGAGGTCAAGGGCAGATCAACCATCCAGTACCACGCCTGTATATGCTGGCTGCCCTTGTAATCCACGTCGATATCGACCACCTGCGAAACTTCGTGATCCTGCTGGGGAAAGACGTCCGTCCAGAATTCATCCCACTCCGCTTCGTAGCGCTGGGCGTTGAGTTCGTACGAGTCGGTGGCGAAGTTACTGAACGATTCCTGGTTGAACGTCCGGTGGACCCGGTCGTTGAAGAAACCGAATTGGACATAACCCTCCGTACCCGTCCACTGCTCGAACGGGAACTTGAAATTCATGAATTGCTGATCGCTTTCCTCGGTGATGTCTTTCCAGATTCGCTGGAGATTGCCCAGCAGGAAGTCGGTGCCGGCTTTCCACGGCCGATACTCGGCCGGCTCGAGCGTAAAGGTACCGAAGTCAAAGCGTTCCGCCCACCAAAGCGACGAAAACAACCGCTTGTCGGGTTGATAAAGCGAGGAATTACTACGGGCAAGCGTCCAATCGACTTCCGGCGGCAACAGCTTCAGCACGTTTTTCACTTGCAGGTCCGGCAAGTCAAAAGAGTGCGTGCCGCTCAACTGCAAGGTTTGCGTTTCGCGCTCGGTGTATTCCAGAGTCTGCGAACGCAGGTGAGGCGCTTCCGTGGTAGCCCGGGAGCCCAAGGAAATGGGAGCCGTGGGAGAAGTGTAGTCATAACCGGGGAAGAAATACTGCTTGCCACGGATATCCTCAGCCAGTAATGCCTTATCCTCGGTCACCCGCGTGTACATGTAGAGCAGGTTCAACGTGTGATTTTCGGTCTCCAAGCCGACCGAACCCATCCCGCCCCACTTCACTTCCTGCGTGCCCTTGGTGACATCAAACAGACGTGTCTGGTAATCGTTGCCCGGCCCGGGATTGCCCTTGGTCTGAGGAACCATCGGGCCGCCCGGATCATCCACCCAGTAGGAGTCATCGATGCCGTTGTCGAAGAAACCGGAATCCTTTTCGTAAAAGAAATTGAGTAGTCCGCCGACACGGATGCCTTCAAAGTCATGCTTACCGCCGACGGTGAAAGTCCACTTGTGATCCACCGGCGCATCGTTCCGCGTGGTTCCGACGGCGCCATGCCAAACATCCCCCTCGTTCTCCCATTGAATGGGGCGACTGCCCGCCTCCTGTCCCAGGAAGCCCACGCCGCCGCCCCGGTAAGTCAAAAAGTCCTTACGATCGCGGACCTGCGTGTTGTAGCCGACCGAACTGCTGAACTTGAGGATATTCTCCTTCGGCACACTCTTGAGGATGATGTTGACTGCGCCGCCGGATGCATCGCCCTGCTGATCGGGTGTAAACGTCTTGGTGACGCGCACGCTTTCAATCACCGCCGAGGGAAACTGATCCAGTTGCACGGCGCGTTTGTCCGGATCGGCCGACGGCAGGCGCACGCTGTTCATCTGAGAATTGACGTAACGATCCGGCAGGCCGCGCACCACGGCGTACTTGCCGTCCTGCACCGTGGCGCCCGAGACCAGGTTCAAAGCTGCCGCCGCATCGCCGGCGCCGGCCTGGCTCATAAACTCAGCGCTGACCGAGCTGGTCAACGCCGGGATCTCCTGACGCAGCACCAACAGTTCCTCCTGCGTTCCGGTTTCGACCTGAAGATCCTGAACGACGAATTCTTCCATGTCGGTGAACTCGCCGCTGAGTTGCGCATCCACCTCGGTTGATTGCGCCGGCGCAACCACCACACCGCCTTTGACCTGTCGCGTGTAACCCGGCTTGGAAAATGTCAGCGTGTAGGTGCCGGGCGGCACCTCGTTAAAGACGTAGTTGCCTTCTTCGGTGCTGGTCACGGATCGATTCAGATCGACAATGGTGACCTTCGCCGAGCCGAGCGGAAGCTCAAAATCGTTGTCATTAACGATGCCGCGGATTTGTCCGAATTGCTGCGCGGAAACCGCGACCGGCAAGAGGAGCAGGGCCGCAAAAACCAATAGCAAAAATGACAATCTGCTCATTACCACGGTGGGCCCAATCCCTCGTTAATCTGCTGCATTTGGGTCCATAGCTTAGCGTCCGGCTCGAAACCGTTCAAGGCCATGGACAGGCATGCTTGCGACAAATCGATCGCGCGAATGCGCGCGTTGGGATTATCCGCACCCAGCTTCACGGCCCGGTGGTAAATGCGCGCCGCTTCCTCTTCGTCACCGAGCGCGAAATACGTTTCAGCCACCTTGCGCAGGACCCCGGCCCGATCGATACTATCAATGGTGCGACGCTGTTTTTCGTCATTAAACAGGTCCATGGCGCCCTTCAAATCCTCTCGGGCCTTGTCCGCCCCACCCACACGGCCACGGTATCTGGCCAGCCGACTGATGATGGTAATGTAGTTTTCAACAGGCCAAGAGGCGTTCTTGAACGCGGCAAATGCTTTGTCAAACCACAACTTGGCGCTAACCTGATCTTCATGATCCAGCGCCACTTCTGTCAACCCCAGAAAAACATCCATCTGGGTAAAGATCGGCATTTTCTCCTGGGTGTAAATCCGATCGATCACTTCCATCACCCGCTTGCGCCGTTCCGCATCGTCATAAAAACGTTCGTAAAGCAACACGCACGTTTCCAGCGCGTTAATCAGCAAGTTGTATTCCCGCTTTTCCAGCGCAAGATCAAACGATTGCATCAGATCTTCAAACTGTTTTTCGTCAGCCCGCTTGGCATGCAATTGTTCGAGTTTGCCGATTTCCGAATCGACCACGCCCGTAGCATATTCCTGAGCTTTGTCATCCAGACCCATCAGGGTGTATGCCTTGGCGATGCGCACACGCACATAATCGCGTCGCCATTGCTGGCCGGGATTCGCCGCCGCCCTGTCGGCGCGCTCCAGCAGAGCCGTCAGCCCGTCGTTGGCGCCGTGCTTGCGGCAGTAGATCACGTAGTCCGCCAGTGCGCCGCCGCGTCGCCAGTTTTGAATCTTCAAGGCGTACTCGTAGGTCCGCCGCGGCTGATCCAGTTGCAGACAGACATCGACCACTTCCGACTGATAACGCGCCCGGTCCTTGTGGTGCGGGATCAGGGGCATCTTCGAGACCGACTCGAAAGCCAACGTCAACAGCTTGTCCTGCGTTTCGGTGATCGGTTGATCGGGTATCCGATCGTGCGGAACGATCGGATCGGCCGCTTGTGTCGGACCGATGACGATCACACACAACAGCAACGACACGCATCCACACCATCGTCCGATGCCGCAACGCCCGCGTAAGGCATCATGCTTCGTCGAAGTGGAGATGGTCCCTGAAAAAAGGCGGCTGAATATACTCGGAGTCGATCGGATCGGCGCTGTCATCTTCGTACCTCGCGGAAAATAAGAGAAAAGAAAAAAAGAAAAAAATCTGATGGCAGGGAGACAATTCTCCGCTGCCATCAGATCGTGTGTCAAGACAAATCCGCCAAGAGACTACCCAGTCTTACTGGACAATCACTCGGTAGATCACGCCCTGCTCGACAGTGGTGTGATTGCTGACTTCTTCGTCGGAACCGCCGTCACCCACGACGACCGCAACCGGGATCCAGTTACGCAGGTCGTAGGACTTCTCGACGGTGTAGACGACACCGGCGGTGTCGGTCCACTTGGTGGTGGAGGTGATGGCCACCACGGAACCGGTGACGGTCGGATCGGACGCGCAACCGGCGTCGCCGGAAGCGGTTTCACCGTACTCGTCCCAAGCGGTCCAGCCGCACAGCCAGTTGTTGTCCTTCGAGAAGGCGCCACGGTAGGGAACCGGCGTGAAGAAGCCGTTCAGCGGAGCGCGCTTGCCTTCGGCAGCCGCGGCGGTCTTGGCCTCGGTGCTGCTGGCACGCGGGTCGAGGTAGGTGACGCGCTTCATCTTCTTGCCGCCCCTGGTGACTTCGGCAGCGCGGGTGATGGAGACGAACGGCGAGGGGTCCGAATCAGCCTGCACGACATTGCCCTTGGTGCCGGTGGCAACCGGGTTCTGGCCGTCGCCGGAGTCGCCAAGCACGCCGAAGCTGATCGCCTCGGAGTAGGCCGTCTTGGCGGTCGGATCAAGGTAACGGACGGGAATAAAACCGCCAGCCGGAGCCACTGCACCATCTTCCTTCAGCGTATCGGCGGCATCTTCGGTGCCGTCGGCGTCCACAAGGGTCGCAGACCAGTTGGTCTCGGCATTGATCAGGTCAACGATGTCCTGGATGTCTCGGCTGGCCGGACTGTCCAGGTCGAACGCGGCGTCATCCGTCACATTGTCAGCGTCCAGAACCAACTGCGTCGAGGTGACCTCAACGGTCGGGTTGGCTTCGCTTCCGCTATAGGTGACGAGGAAGGCGACATCGTAGTCAGAGTAGGTGTTGTTGTAGAACAGGCAGTCGCTGATTTCCGACAGGAAACCCTGGCCGATGCTGGGGTCGCCGGCGGAATGGGCCTGGTAGAGATTCGACGGGGCATACAGACCCGATCCGGCGTTCCAGGTCGGCAGGGTGGTGTAAGCCGTGGTGAAGGTGTGAGCCAGGGTGTGGCCCGTGCTGGCGCCGGAGGCATAACCCAACTGACCGTCGCCGTCATCGCCGTCGTTGCGGAGCAGGCGCTCACCGATTTCATAGAAGATGTGCTGACGGTGCTGTATACGGGCGTTGTCACGCCAAGCCGTACCACCGTCGCCATCGGGCTGACCGATCACGGTGAAGTTGTAGAGGGAGGCGGTGGTGACGGGCTGGGCGTCGGCGGCTTCGGAGCCGTCGTGCTCGATTGCGTTGTCACCGACACCGGAACCCTGGCTGGCATCGCCGCTGTAGCCCTGCACGATGCAGAAGAACTGAGCCTGGCCGCGCCAGCCCTGGTCGAAGTCGAAACTGTCGTCGCCGACGTTCGAGATCACGCAGTACTTGAGGTTGACGGTGCCGCCCCAGACCTCGATGCCATCGTCGACGTTGTTCATGATCTCGACGTGGTGGATGTCGGTCTCACGGCCGATGCCGCCGAGGGACAAACCGTTCAGTTCCTTGTTGGGCACCGCGGTGTTCTTGCCGCCGTAGCGGATCGAGACGTACATGATTTCACCGCTGTCGTCGTTGTCGTCGTTGCCGCCGTAGAGCACGCGCGGGTCGCCTGCTTCAGAAGCCTCGAGGCCTTCCATCTGGGTCTTGTTCAGACCGGCGGGGATACGGGTGTTGGTCACGACGCTGGCGCCCGTGCCATCCTGATAGGTGACCGGCTGAGCGCCTTCGTGCGAAGCGGAGATAACGGCTTCACCGCAGACGGTGAGGTTGCCCCATTTGTTGAGGAACTCTTTCCATTCGTTGTCGTTGTCGTCTTCGTGGGTGAAGACAATCGGGTTATCCTTGGTGCCCAAGGCCATGATCTTGCCGGTACGGGTGATGATCAAGGCGCCCAAATCATCGGCGGTGCGGGCTTCGATGCGGGTGCCGGCTTCGATGGTCAGCGTGGCGCCACCGGTAACGTAGACTTCACCGTTCAGGTGGTAGGTGTTGTCAGCGGTCCACGTCGTGGACACAGTGATGTCGCCGGAGTTGATCGTCACGTTGGCGGCCTGAACCGAGGCGACCATGCTCATCAGAGCAATGATTGCAAACTTTTTCATAACTGAATCGTCCTTTCTGAGTGTGTGTTTCGATCGATTCTTCGAAGCGCGCCCGCTCCCATGCGGGACACGCTTGCAAACTGACTACCTCACATCAAGGCATACCGTGGTCGGCGCGGCCATGATTCAGGCGCGACGACGACGGGCGATCAGCAGACCACCCAGGCCGAGCAGAGCCATCGTGGCGGGCTCGGGAGCCTGTGTGTATTCGGCGGAAGCGGTCAGACCGGTCTCGGCGTAAGCAAAGTTCTGCGAAGCGCCACCGTTGTAGGTGCCGATTTCCAGAACACCGAAAGGCAGACCAGCGCCGATGCCATCGGTGAAGAAGAGCAGGTAGATGGTGTCACCGGAAACGATGTCGCCCTTGGCATCGGGAGTATCGGCGGTATTGAAGCTGTAGGTGCTGGTGGACAGATACTCGGTCAAATTGCCTTCAGCGGCGTCACCGGTCTGCTCATTCCAGCCATCAACCAGCCAGTCGTTGGGATCGAGCGTCGAGGCGTCGGTACCGGCTTGAAAACCAGCAATGCCATTGTTGTCGAGGTCCACGACGAGGGCGGTAGTGATCGGGCCCGGGTTGACCAAACCGTTCTCATCGAGAAGCTGGTAGGCTTCGATACCGACGGAGATATTGCCGGCCTGAGCCATCACGGAGAAGGCCAGAACAAACAGAGCACTGAGCAGGGTTACTTTCTTCATGGGTTGTATCCTTTCTAGGTTCGTTGATTTGTTTTCAAACACTTGGTTGATTTAGTAGGGCTTATAAATGGTTGCCATACCACCGGCGGTGCCGGACTGGCGGAAAATGAAACCTTCAACCGAAGGAACCGGAGTCGTGCCGCCCGAGCCGCCCCATTTGGGGAAGGGAATCGTCACGTAGCTGACGATGTTGGCAGCCGACTTGTCGGTATTGACGTCGGTGTTGTCGTAGAGCAGGACGGAGCGGCCGCTGGTGCCACCCAAATCCGTGTCTTCGACGGTGATGCCGACGATCGGGAAACCACTGGTGATGTGGTAGTCGCGTGTCACGCTGTCGGCAATCAGGAAGCTGATGTCGTAATCGGGAACGATACCCGAAGCCAGGAAGGTCCGCGCTGCCGAACCGTTGTTACGCACGACAAAAGCCTGGTCCTGGTTCAACACGGTGGTGGAACCTGAGCCACCCCATTTGGGGAAGGGGACCGTCACGTAGGTCACGATGTTCGAGGCCGACTTGTCGGTGCCGTTGGCGGTGTTGTCATAGATCAGCACCGAGGTCGACGCACCGAAGGAGACGGGGTCGGCAAAGACCGAACCGATCGTGTGGTTCTTGTAAACGCGGACGGTGTCGCCGTCGTTGAGCTTCTGAGCGATGCCCGAATCGGCCAGGGTCAGTTCGCTGGCGTTGGCGTTGGCGGTGATGTTGCTGGCCAAGCCGGCCCCATCGCCGTCGATGATGCGCACGTGGTATTCGCCGGAGGCATAGGTGCTGGCGGCGAACGCTTCGTCGAAGGTGACATCGCTACCCGAGGTGACATCGGCAGCAACGGTGTACGTGGCCGCAGATGCTTCACGGGTGAAAGGCACCGAGACGATCACGTCGGCGCCAACGGGAACCGAAACGGCTTGGACGCCCCACATGTTCTCGTCGGCGTTGGCGAAGCCGACCGTCAGGGTCAGCATGGCCAAGGCGGCCAAAAGAGTTGTTTTGAGATTCACATTGCATCCTTTCTGCTATTGAGGTTTCTCATTGACATCTATCTTCAACCCATCAAGTTCACATTCAGATGAGTGTCATTGGGGTACTTGTTACCTGCAGAATTCTCCTTTGTATTACGGGAGGCAGAGTCGCGCTGTCGCCCTGGGGTTGAAGGAACGCTTCACCTAATCTATGTGCACTCGGACGGCCACTGCCCCACTCGATCCATGATGAACGTGACATGGTCGCTAATGAATTTGCGCACCACCTTTAAGTGGACCCGTGAACAATGCCCTCCGCTTGTGCGGACAAGTCTAACGGGGCATTGTGTGCACAATGATTCGGTTCGGTTAAGTTTTGATTATTCTCTCTCGTTCTCCACGCTGTGTTAAAACACCTGACTGGACGCGAACGATAAGCTCACCCAAACAAGCGCGCTTGTTAGTAAGTATCGGTCGCCTGATTGTTACGCTGGATTTGCTCTCTCTCCAGCGCAAGAGGTTTGAATAGTAACCGGAGACTGTGTGACTTTGGCTTTGATATGGTTAAGTTTCTGTTATTTCGATCGGACAGCAGGCCCGGCGGCACGCGGATTCATTTTATAAACGCTTGACATAAACCCATATATTGACGTCACTTTGCCGGGAGACATCAGGCCGGTGAGTAGTTCAATCTGGATATTTGCTCAAACTCTGCATCCCGAGCATACAAAGCGCTGGCTGCGCAGTGGTCCAATTTGTGATTATCGATCCCCAAAAAATTCCCAAGCCCATTCCGTTTTTATGTAACCGATTTGTCGCGCAATGCATGTGAGGAGGAGACATGGCCGACACAGCATCCACAACAGGAAGTATCCGGCTCCCGTCAGGGATCGATTGTTTTGGGTTCTTTCTCCTCGAGCTTGATCGTCACCAGCTTCTCCCGAGCCCAGGCGGCCCACTCGGGGCGCGTCTCGCGCAGCAGCAAATCGGAAAGCAACTGGCGGGTCTGATCATCGCGATCACCTCGACGAACCCGGGCGCGGCAGAGATTGCCCAGCAATTGCGGGTTATCCGGTTGCAGGTGCAGCGCTTCGGTGTAGGTCTGCACGGCTTCGTCGAGCTTGCCTACCGCTTCCATGACCAGGCCGAGGTTGTTGCGCGGCTCGGGACGATTGGGCATGAGCTTGATGGCGTATTGAAACTCCCAAGCCGCCAGGTAATAGCGTTCCTGGTGAAAGTAGACTTTACCGAGGTTGTTGTGCGCCGGACCGAATGTGACGTCGGCGGTCAATGCCTGCTTGAGTTTGGGCTCGGCCTCATTGTAACCCTGCTCCCGAATGAGCTTCAGGGCTTCTTGATTGAGCTTGCGCGCGGCCTCGGTATCGCGGTTCGGCATGCCGCGCACGGTCTCGTATTCAACGGTGGCGGAATTGCTGGAGCAACCGACCAGTGCACCACCGAGCAGCAGGATGCCGAACAGGAGCCATCGCCTTATCGTGAGCGTATTCATCAAACAACTCCAATCATCAGGAGGCCCGCATGGGGCTTGTTGGTCTCGGAGCATAGATCAGGTAAGTCAACGTGACCTCGACGATCCAGACTTCTTTGTTGTTGTTGGTTCCCGCCTCGGTCAGTCGCAGCCGAGTGACTTCGGGGCCGGCTTCCTCGGCCGACAATTCCAGGAGGAAAGCCACCAGTTGGGGCATGGTCACTCGATTGAAACTGACGCGCGTGGGTTTTCGTTTGTAGGGGGTCCGGTCGATTTGACGCGCCGGATCGGGGGTGATGCGGATCAGATTTTGCCGAGCGATTCCCGCCTTTTTCGCAGCGGTTTCGATGCGCTGGCTGAACTCGGTGTTTTGCAGTTCCTGCGACTGGACGCGTGTCGGCTGGGTGCGCAGGGACCGGATCTGCTTGGCCAGTTGCCCGCACCGTACGGTATCGTTCATGGCGTTTTCCGCCGCCGAACGTTGGTCATCCAGTCGACCGTGCGCCCAGAACAGAGACATCACTGCCACAACCGCGACACCGGCGGCAAGCATGATGATCTTTCGTTTGCGATCGTTCTTTTCCATGGTTTTACTCTTTCGACGCCGTGGTTGTGGGTGGGGCCGGCTCTCCGCGGAGCGTAAAACCAACGCTACCGTTGGGCAGCAACTCGGTGCGCGGCGGTTGCATGTCCCAGCCCGTTCCTTTTTCAACGGCGGTGGCGAAGGTATCGGCGTCGCTGTGGCTGTTGACCAGGCCCTGAAAATGCAGACTGGCTTCATCCATGACCAGTTCCCTGACGCGATAGCGCAGATCGGCCGGCGCGGCCTGGAGCGTGCCGTGCAACAAGGGCAGGACGGAGGTCGGCAGGGATTGCGAAGATTGTGTGGGCTGATCCGACCGACGCAAACCGGCCAGTCGCGTGCGTTCGCTTTGCAATCTTATTTTCACCGATTGACTTGAGGGCAGCGGGCTGTCGGGAAACAGGTTCTCGTAAATTTGTTTCTGCTCGGCCTGCTGCGCAGACTGGATGTCCTGGTAATGGGATGCCCGCCAGAGCATTGTGCCGATCACACAAGCCCACAAGGCGATCATCGCGACGGCAGCGGCGCGAACGGGCGTGCGCAACTGGCCGACGGGACTGGCCGCGGCGAGGGTTTGTCGGCAAAGGTTGATCCACGCCGGACGTTTGCCATCCTGAATGGTGCGTGCGGCGCGCACCGCGGCTTCAGGCAAGCAAACGGGTTGACAATTCACCACATGGACGGCCTCGATGGCTTCGAGGCGGGCCTTGAAAGGGGACGAAGCATCAGCGCAGAGCGCGACGCGCAGTGGCGCATTGCGTTGGGCCGTCAACAGACGTAATTGAAGTTGCAGGTCACCGGCATCGGCGGGTAACGCATGCCAACGTTGGGGTCGGTTGTCGTGGAGCACGAACCATTCCACCGCATCTTCATCGACCCAGACCAGCGCATCGCATTCGGGGGCCTGGCCGGATTCGACCAGATGCTGCAGGGCCAGAAAGGGGGCGGGGCAGATCAAGTCCACCGCAACCCCAGCCGCTTTGAACGCGCGAATCAGCGGGTCCCAGTTTTCGCTCTGTAAACAGATTCCCAGGGCCTCGTCGCCGACGGAGATGAAATCGGCGACGACCTGCTCGCTGGCGAGAGGCATTTTTTCCTCGAGTCGATAAAGCATCGCCTGGTGACTCTGGCGACGCGGCAAATCCTCGCAGGTGATCGAGGCACACAGGCACGCCGGCGAACTCGGCGCCAGCGTCACGGCTTCACCAGCATAGTCGTGTTCGCCCAGCCAGGCGATCAATTGATCGGCGGCCTTTTCCGTCGCTCCCTCTTCCAACAGGATCTCGCCGACCGGCTGGGGCGCATCGGCCCACACCTGCCAGCGGTCCCGGCGCATCAGGATAACCCAGTGACGAGCCATCAGGATTTCTCCCCGGACTTGGGCATGCTGAAGATGACCTTTTTGCCATCGTATTGGAACGTGATGCGATGGGGATCGATAGCCAGAACCTCCGCTTGATAGACTTTCCTGGGGCCGGGTTGACTGACCGTATCTCCCACGGCGATCCATTGTTGTTTTGTCCCTGCGGCGACCAGCGCCATCGACCATCCGGGTTCGATGATGGTGCCCAATAACCTGACTCTCAGGGGTGGCGCTTTCCCGGCCACAGCCCGAGGCGTTGGAGGAGGTGGAGGAGGATCGGCCAGGGGTTTACGCAACGGCGTGCGCCACACCGGATCCTTGGCCGGGGGCAGGGTGTCACCGGACTGAGCTGTCTGGGCTCGGGGGGATTGCGCCGCGGCCATACCGGGCTCGGCCCCCGGTGTCTTTTTTTGGGGATAAGGTAGTCCATACCCCAAGGCCGCCACACCGGCCGTGCAGATCATCATCCCGCAACTGCCGACCCACAACCAGAATTTAACTTTTCGAATGTGCATGGTCTACCACTCAAACTCCGCCACGATGGTGACATTGGCCTGGGGCATGGTGCGTACGGGCTCCGGTTCGATATCATCAGTCCGTCGATCCGATCCGTGCAGCCCATTCCACATGACCTGGGTTACTCCCGACGGCACAATTTGTCCGCCATTTCTTTGCGGCGCCTGCGTGACCGCCACGGTGGGCAGCGGTGGTCGAACCCTCTCGAAAGGGGAACGGTTTCGTCGGGCATGGAAACGGACGTACTCGGGCGAATTGATCGGACCGGTGTACACGTCCGGATTTGTCGCTTCACCTGAATCGGCGGAAGCGCCTGGCGAAGTGGGATTGGAGTCGAGTCCGGCACCGTCGCCGGGCGCATCGTCTGACGCCGTCGCCATCATCGCCATGGAGTCCGTTTGCTGGGCGTCGTTGGGGAGCTTGTAGTTGGGCGCGCCCCGGAGAGCCACGACCAACCGATACCGGATGCGACTTCCATCGTCCACCACCATCCATATCGAATAGCAGGAGGATTCTTCGCTCAATCGATCCATTAACCGGCGCCGCGCCACATGGTCGATGCCCAGGCGACGCAGTGCATCGTATGCGGAGTAATGCGGATACTGTTTGATGAGGTTGTGCAGTCGATTGATCTGGGTGGCATCCAGCCACCCACGGCAAACTTCATTTAAGGCGGTTTTCGAGGCGCGACGGAAATTGAGTTTGCCTTGGCCCCAGCAGGTGAAATTTCGGCCTATCGGATGCATCTGCGGATAGGAACGCAGTAATTTCTGCGGGGTGGCGTCAAACGCCTGGAACAGATGGCCGTAGCCAGCCAGAGGCATGGAAGCGGCTTGGCCAGTTTGTTCGGGGCGCAACGGATTCAATCGTACGGATACATCGGCAATCGAGGCCCGCTGCAAAATGTTTCGGATGCGGGCGTGCAATGTCCTTATCTCGATGTCCTCCGCCATCACATTCACGTTGATTTTCGTGCTTTCATCCGACAGCAGCATCCGGAATTGCATCTCCCCCAGCGTCACAACCGCCGGGATCGGAGCCGACGTTGGCCGGCCCAGACGAGGGTTCGCCTGCTGGGCATTGAACAGGGAATCGGCTTGCCCCAACATGGCATTGTGGCAACTCAATTGCCCCCAGCGCCACTGCAATTCTCTCATCGCGCTGCGGGCGTGCAGGGCTCGGTCCAGCGAGGCGCGCACCATCCCCGCCATGACCAGGGAGACCACCATCAGCAGCACCAGGGCCATCAGCAGAACAAAGCCATCGTCATGTCGGCGTGTCACCGTGTTCATCTTCCGGTTTACCGCAGAGTAATCAACGTATTCACGAACGGCTCTGCCTGGTCTTTCCTGTAAACGACCAACTGCACCTGGGGAGGCGGCGGCATACCCGGAACCGACGGGTTGAAGGCCACGGGAAACCGGATGGCCGGATCCACCGGATACAACTCCAAGCTCTCAACATCGACGCAGACCCATTCCGTCCAGATGTTTCGGTTACTCAACACACCCAGATCCGTTTGACGGCGCTGCAGGACGTTGCGATCGCCGATCCGAGCAATCAGGTAGTCGACCTGAACGGGTTGATGCGTCCGGTATTGCGCGGAAATCGCTGTCCGCCCGGTCCGTTCGACTTCAATCGGCGATAAACTTCCATACCCATGCAACGTCAGGCGATCCTTTCCAAGAATCATCGACTTGGCATGCACCAAGTCCCGGCGAATCAGGTCAATCAATTGCCGGGCATCGATTTCGCGCAATCCCGGACGTGCCGATGAGACGCCGGCACGCAGGGAACCGACCACGTACAGCGTTCCCGTCATCAGCAGGACGGCCAGTGACGTGGCCAGCAACAATTCCACCATGGTGAAAGCTTTATGGTTCATGTTGCGCTTTTCCGGCCGTCTGCAGGACAGGAAGATTCGCCGAGAAGAGCAATTCCAAGGTAAGAATCGGCCCATCAGCATGGGGGTTTCGTCGATCAAGAATTTCCAGTCGCGTGGTCTCCAGTTCAACGGGATGGTTGGTTTTGGCGACTTGGTTATGGGTGGTGGTGCGCCAAGTCAGTCCGAGGTCGCCGGGGACATCTCCGCTGCCGGTATGGGGCAGGGTTTTTTTCGCCCACCAGGCCTGCAGCATGGCGTCGGTAGCAGCCACGGCTTCGAGACGACGGTTGGACATGGCCATTTGGCGCGTGTAGCGGGCCTTGACCAACATGGCGGTGGCCATCAGTGTCCCTAACAGCGCCAAGCCCGCCAGCACCTCGACCAGCGTGAAGCCGTGACCGGCACCGGCATCATGTCCGGAGTGTTTCCAACGCATGTTCAACCTCTGCGGTGCTTTCTAAAATCCAGGCGTCGCCGGATAAACCGGCTACCAGCAACCACGCCGTCTGGTCATCGGGGCCGACAATCCGCAGGGCGTACGTCGGGGCATGGCCCAGCGGCGTGAAGCGGACCACGGCCCGGTCCCCTTCGATCCGCATATTCCGGATCATCATCCGCTCAATCGCGTAGCCCTTGGGCAGCGACACACGATGATGTCCGTGACCGGAAAGGGAATCGCTCGAGTCCACGCGCCGCAGGATGCGACCGTTTTCCAGATCGTAGACCAACTCGACCGCCCCGCCGGGCCCCCGGGCACATTGGCGGGCCAGATGGTCCATGAACACGACACGGTCGATCGCATCGTCCAGCTGGACCGACTGAAACCACCCGGCCGGCTTGATCATGACTGCGCCGGCCATCAGCGCGATGATCAATACCACCACCATCGTTTCCAGCATGGAAAAGCCCGGACGGTTCATCACTAGAACGAGTCCTCCTCTTCCAGCAGGGAAGCGCTGGAGATATCGGCGGCCATGTCCTCACCGCCCTCGCGCTTATCCGCGCCGTAGCTGATCACCTCGTACGGGACATCCTGGGATCGGCCCGGATTGCTGTACTGGTACGGGTGACTCCACGGGTCCTTAATGTTCTTGATCGGCAGCACACGCAGGCCCTGCTCGTTGGACGGGTAAACACCCTGGTCCATGTAGTAGGTTTCCAAGGCGTTGATAATCGTGGAGATGTCGGACTTGGCGCGGTTGATCTTGGCCCGGTCGATGTAATCACCGACCTTGATCGCCACCGCCCCGGCCAGCAGCCCGATGATCACCACGACGACCATGACTTCCAGGAACGAAAAACCACGCCGATGCAAACCTCGACACGACCCGCGGTATGAAGCATTAGAAGACATTACCGGCCTCCAGTATGGGCATAAAGGTTGCGAAGGCGATGAAACCGACCATCACCGCCAAGGCGAGAATCAACACCGGTTCGAGGACCGAGGTCAGCCGATGCGATGCCGTGGCCACCTGCTGATCGTAATCTTCCGCCAGGCGATCGAGCATCTCCTCCAGGCGTCCGGAGTGTTGGCCGGCGGAAAAGACCTGGATGACCAGCGGCGGGAACACCCCGGTGCCTTGCAGCGCTTCGGCGATATCACTGCCAGCATAGACGGCTTTCTCACAAGCGCCCAGGGCTTTGCGCAGAACCAGGTTGCTCGTAGTGCTCTGGGCGATCTGAATGGCCCGGACAAACGACACGCCGCTTTTCATCAACGTCGAGATCACCATCGCGATGCGCACGATCGCCTGCTTGCGCGACATCGAGCCGAGGATCGGTACGCGCAGGATGGCGCGGGCGATGATCCAGCGGCCCTGTTCGGAAAGTGAGTAAGCCCGGAAGGCGGCCGCCAGCGCCATCACCGCGATGA
This sequence comes from Phycisphaeraceae bacterium, assembly GCA_028282685.1. Lineage (GTDB taxonomy): Bacteria > Planctomycetota > Phycisphaerae > Phycisphaerales > Zrk34 > JANQHK01. The sequence goes on along the minus strand of JANQHK010000035.1, from coordinate 11,613 downwards.
GAATCGCCCACCACCAGCCCAAAAGCAGGTCGCTGACGGTTTTGACCACCTTGGTGGCAAACGGCAGATCGCGCCCGGCTTCCACCAGCGTGGTCAGAAGATTGGGCGCCACGAAGGTCATCAGGAAAATGCTTACGATGACTCCCGCCCCCAACACCATGCACGGATAAATCAATCCCGAGACGACGCGGTTCTTCAACCGCATCGAGCGCTCCTTGAACTCGGCCAGACTTTCCAGCGAATGTTCAAGGGTGCCGGCGTTCTCACCGACTTCCACGATACTCACACTCAGATTATCAAAGGTCGCCGGGTGCTCGCGCATGGCTTCGCCCAGGCCCAGGCCCGACGCCACGCGATCCTTCAGTTGCAACAGCACGGCGAGGAACTCACCTTTGTGCTGCTTGGCGATCGTGTCGATGGCCTGGAGCATGGGAATGCCCACCGCAAGAAGCGTGGACAGTTCACGCACGAACGTGACCACTTCGCCGGTATGGCGCTTCCGCCACGGCAGCGACCTGCCGCTGAGCGAGAGCGCGGCGCGTGGTCTGCGCACTTCCTGGATGGTCAGTCCGCGCGAGCGCAGAATATCGCGCGCCTGGCGCGGCGTGTCGGCGGTCACGGTGCCGCTGGCCACCGTTCCGCCCGCTTCGGACGCCTTGTAAGTGAAGACCGCCATCTCAGTGTTCGGCTCGCATGATCACGCGTTGGATTTCTTCGCTGGTGGTCTGTCCCCGCAGTAGTTTCGAGACGCCGTCGTCGGTCAACGTCTTCATACCGCAGTTCACCGCGGCGGCCTTGATTTGCGATGCGGTGGCGCGGGCCTGGATCAACTGGCGGATGGACTCGTCCACGCTCAGCAGTTCAAAAAGTCCGATCCGGCGACGGTACCCGGTACGCCGGCAGGCGGGGCAGCCGGTCCCGCGCTGAAGTGCGGAGGTATCGGTGTCGACCGGGTCCAATCCCAGCGTACGCAATTCGCTTTCCGAGAGGGTATGCGGCCGGGCGCATTGATCGCAAATCCGGCGCACCAGACGCTGCGCCAGCACCCCCACCACCGAACTGGCCACGAGATACGGCTCGATGCCCAGATCGAGCAAGCGCGTCACCGCGCTGGCCGCATCGTTGGTATGCAGCGAGGAGAACACCAGGTGGCCGGTCAGCGCCGATTGAATCGCCATCACCGCCGTTTCGTGATCGCGGATTTCGCCGACCATGATGATGTCCGGGTCCTGGCGAAGCACGCTGCGCAAACCGCTGGCGAAAGTCATGCCCTTCTTGTCGCTGACCTGCGTCTGGCTGATGCCCGGCAACTGGTACTCGATCGGGTCCTCCAGCGTGAGGATGTTGCGCTCTTTGCTGTTGATCTGCTGAAGCGCGGCGTACAGGGTGGTCGACTTGCCGCTGCCGGTCGGTCCGGTCACCAGGATCAGTCCGTGCTCCACCGTGATCAGGTCGAGAAACTTCTCCAACGCGTGGCGATCCATGCCCAGTTGATCCAGCGTATAAAGCTGGGACGTCTTATCCAGAAGACGGATGACGATCCGCTCGCCGAGACTGGTCGGTATGGCCGAGATACGCAAATCGATCTGCCTGCGGCCGACCTGCACCGTCGCCCGGCCGTCCTGCGCCAGGCGTTTCTCGGCGATGTTCATGTGACCCAATACCTTGATGCGGCTGACGATTTCGTCCTGTAGGTGCTTGGGCAGATCAAAAATGTCGGTCAACACACCGTCGATGCGCATCCGCACGACCAGGCGATCCTCGTACGGCTGGATGTGCACGTCCGACACCAACATCTTCACCGCTTCAAACAATACCAGATTCACCAGCTTGATCACCGGCGCGCGCGTGCCCACGTCGAGCAAATCTTCCCGGCTGGTCAATTGGCCGACTTCATCCAGCACATCCCTGCGATCCAGGCCTTCGATAAACTGCTGGGCCTGTCCCTGACGATCCTGGTAGGCCTGGTTGATCGCCTCCTTGATCTGGTCCGGCGGCGCCAGGACCGGCTTGACCGGACACTGCAAGTACCGGGACACCACCTCCAGCGGATCCCACGATTGCAGATCGGCCACCGCAACGGGCAAGCTGCCGTTGGCACTGTCCAGACCCAGCATGCCGTACTGACGCGCAAACCCGATGGGCACCCGCTCGACAAACCGCTGGCTGGCTTTATGCGATTCCAGTTTTTCCACGTACTCGATGCCCAGCCGTTGGGCCAGTTCGGGCGCCGGGGTGCCGATCACCTCGCTGGTCGATGCCGTCGCAGGCGCGCCGGGCTGCTCGGGTGTCGCCGGCGCAGCGCCACCGGTCCGGCCCTGGGCCGGCTGCGATTCATGTGGCGCATGCTGTGGCGTACATTCGGTCGTCATGTTGCGGCCCGTTTTCCCAACGATCATTCGACGGTCAGCGGTTCGCTCTGAGGATAATTCCCCGGCAGTTCCGCCAGTTCCAGATCGTTACCGGAAAGCAGTTTCAGATCGGCAAATTTGTCATCGCGGAGAATCACCGGCCGGATGAAAACAAACAGCGTCTGCTCGGACTGGGTATCCGTCTGGCTGCTGAACAGGTGCTTGAGAATCGGAATCTCGCCCAGCAACGGTATCGCATCCACCGAATTGGTGAAGTCCGTGCGGTTCAAACCGCCGACAATCACGGTGTGGCCATCCGGTACGGTCACGTCGCTTTCGATCTTGTTGGTCTGGCGCGGCGGTGGGATTCCTTCCGACCCGGCGCCCGAGAAACTGTTCAGGGTGACAACGTATTCCAGGGTCAGATGGTCTCCTTCACTGATATGGGGAGTCACGCTGATCGCCGTTCCCGCTTCCACAAAACCCCCGAAACTTGTGGTCGAAACCGTATCGGACGCGTTGACACTGGTAAACGGCTCTTCGGAGATACTTTCCAGAATACCCGTTGCATTGTCGTTGACCAGAATGCGCGGCGAGGAAACGACTTTCGCCCGGGAGTTCTGGGACAACGCCCGGATCACAACGTTGGCGATGTTCGTGTCGATGACCGCGCCGTTGAAGCCCAGGCCGGGAACCAGCGAAATGCCGCCGTCATCACCGACGTTTTGCAGACCGGTCGAACTGAACAACAGAACGTCTTTACCCTCGACCCCGCCTTCGTACGCCAGTTCCACGCCGAGGGAGAAATTGTCGCTGGTGTCGATGACCACCACCGTTGCTTCAATCAGCACCTGCGGACGACGCTGATCCAATTGCTTGATCAGTTTCGCATAAATCTGATGACGCTCGGGCTTGGCGACGATGATGACGCTGTTGGTGTTGAAGTCGGCGGTCATGAGCACATCTTCGCCCCGGACCGACATGATTCCGGTCGGTGCCGATTCACGACGGCTGCTTCCGGACCGCAAACCACTTCCACCCGGCGACGAATCGGACGATCCCGCCGCGCCCGAAGTCGCCGAAGGGCGCGTCTCCCGCGATGACGGCCGCCTGGAACCCGGCGGTTTTTGGTTGCTCCCCTCCCCATTGTTTTCCAGCGCGCTAAGCGTTTGCAGGACATCGAAAGCGCTGGCATTTTCCAGTTTATAAAACCTGATGGGGCTGCGGCGTTCCACATCCGGCACATCCAGTTCGCGCCGCAGCGATTCCACAGTCTTGTGCGCGTCGGGCGTGGCGGTGACCACGAGATAATTCAAGTCGCTGTCAATCGCCGAACGATACACCCGGTCCACATCGACCGGGCCGATCAATTCGCGGGCCAGCATGTCGATGCGATCCGGCGAGGCGATCTTCAGTTTGTATATTTTCGTCTCCTGACCCAGCGAAACATCCAGGGAACGGATCAGATCAATGGCCTCGGACACCTGCGCGCTCGCGCCGGCGATGATCACCTGGTTCGTGCGCTCGTATGGAATCAACTGAACCGGCTTGCCCTTGCCTTTGATGTCTTTGCCCGCCTGCTGGGCCTGGGCCTCCCGCTTCGCATTGAGAACGCTCAAGACCTGCTCCGCCAGGTCGGTCGCCTTCTGATGCTTGATTGGCACCATTTTCAGGGACACCTGCTCCGAAGGGCGATCGACCAGATCGATCAGTTCTTCCACGCGCTCGAAAGCCACCGCATAGTCCGTCACCATCAGAATGCCATGCTCGGGCATTTGAAAAAAGTGAGCCGAGGTCGAAAGATAGGGCTTGATCAATTCCTGCGCCTTGCCCGGATTGATGTGCTTGAGGTGGAAGACGCGAATCACAACCGTCGTCACCCCGGCCTGACCGGAGGTGATCAGTTCCTCCGATTCCTTGGGGCCGTGCGCAATATCCACCAGCTTGCCGACCTTCACCACGCGTTTCCAGCCCGGCTGATCGGCATCGACCAGCGCCAAGCCCTGTATCTTCAGCATGCTTTCCAACAGGTCCATAACGGATTCGGCGGGAACCTTGTTGGGTGCTTTAATCGTGATCGTTTTCTCCCCAACCGTCTTGTCATCATACAGAATGTTAAGATCCAGCCGTTTGCTGATATACGCGATAAACGACTGCAAGTTGAGTTTTTCAGGGAGGTTAATTTCAATCAACTCGGTTTGGGCCTGGGCTGAGGCCCCTGCGGCGCCATTCGAGTTCTGCCCCCAACAGGCAACCGCAAAACAACCTTTCGCGATAAAAATCGCCAAGAGCGCCCGCAGGGCCACCCGATCCAGTGCACACATTTTGACCATACGATGCCTCATCCAATATCGAAGGACATAGACGATACATTTTAATGGATCAGTATTAATATCTCGTTAACACACATGCCATGCAACAGCGCTCGCAACCCGATCGATCACAACAACTTATCGGAATTTCCGGGGCTCAGAAAACTCTTCAGCCGCTACGGTCCCCGATTCGGCGCCCCCGCTCTCATCGATACACAATGAGCCGACGATTTCGAGACGGAAGACCGTGATCTTAATTACCACCTTCCGCTGGCAAGAGCATCGTGGCCGCGAACACCGCGAGGGTGTAAACCCGCGACGTGTCCGACCGAAGAACGTGACCCTCTATTTCAGTTTCTTGATCCGGGCAAGACGTGCCCGGGCGTGCGCAGCGTCGGGGGAATCGGGACTCCGCTCAATGACGGTCTTGTACATATTCTCCGCCAGCCAGCGCGGGCGCCGTCTGACTCTCTTCGCGCGGCGGTGCACTGCGTTGCGGTTTCATCCGCGCCAGCTTAGCCCATGCCCCAAATCGTGTCCATGCTTTGAATAATCGCGCCCGTAACCGCCGCCACCTATCCGGAACAGTATGCAAGCGATCACCGGTGCACTGTTCGTGGCGGCCTTCTGCTTCCGTGGCGTCTTTGCTGTAAAATAAGATTTTTCAAACACTGCGGGAGCGGTTCCATGAATCCCTGGCAAAGCTTCTTCGATCGTTACGCCGATCGGTACGATGCGGAAGTCTTCACACAAAACACACAAGCCGAGGTGCCGTTTCTGATCGAGCATCTGGCCCCCCCGGCCGGCGGCGCGATTCTCGATGTCGGTTGCGGGACGGGGCGGCACAGCGTCGTCCTCGCGGAACTCGGCTACCGCATGACCGGCGTGGATATCTCGCAGAAGATGCTGGACAACGCCGCCCGGCGCGCGCAGCAAGCGGGTGTCGAGGTGGAGTGGATTTGCTGCGACGCTGTGGACTTCTCGCGCGAGCGGGCATTCGATGCCGCCATCTGTCTCTGCGAAGGAGCGATGTGCCTGCTGACTGAGGAAGACGACCCCCTGCAGCGCGATCAGACCATACTGCACAACGTCAGCCGATCCCTGCGCCCCGGCGGTAAGTTCATCTTAAACGTGCTCAATGCATCGCGCGTTCTGCGCTCCGCCGACGATGAAGACATCCGTGCCGGCAAGTTTGATCCGGTCAACCTCACGGAGCTGAGTGACGCGGCACAACTTCTGGACGACGAATCAATCACAACGCGATTGCGCGAACGTTATTACACCGCGCCAGAGATTCGGCGACTGGTGCAAGCCACGGGCATGACCGTCCAGGGCGTCTACGGCGGAACGGCAGGGAACTGGGGCCTGCGCCCGGTGGAGCTGGATGAGTACGAGTTGATGGTCATCGCTACGAGGTTTGAGTCCTGAGTCTTGAGCCCTGAGGCATAACCGCCGCGTCACCACGCGCCGCGTCCCAACGCACGTCATTCCCGCGCAAGCGGGAATCCAGTCATCCCCCCACCTTGATGGGAGGGGCCAGGTTCTACGGACATTCACGTGCATCGTGCGATGCCGGCGGCGAGCCAGATGAAGACGGCGAAATTGGCGGCCTTCTTCTCGTAACGGGTTGCGATACGACGGCACTGCTTGATCCGGCGGAAGAACCGCTCGATGACGTTGCGATGTTTGTATCGGTGTCGATCGTAGCGTTTCTTGCGTTGGCGCATCGGGTGGGAACGGATGCAAGCTTTGCCGCCTTGCTGGGCGATTTGATGCCGGATCGCCTCGCTGTCGTAGGCCGCGTCGGCCAGGACGTCGGCATCCATCCCTGCCAACAATGTCTCGGCCTGTGGGGCGTCGCCACATTGGCCGGCGGTGAGCACCAGCCGATGCAGTCGACCGTCGCCATCGACGGCGGTGTGAAGTTTGGTCGTCAGCCCGCCGCGGGATCGCCCTAGATCCTGTTATGCACTTTGGGGTTGAATCACTGGCCGAACAGGTCCAGCAAACGACCGGCGATCACGTTGAACTGGCGTATGGGGATCAGGGCTACACCGGCGAAAAAGCAGCGCAGGATGTGGAGAAGCACGGCATCGCGTTGGAGGTCGTGAAGTTGCCGCAGGCGAAGAAAGGATTCGTGCTGCTGCCGCGACGCTGGGTGGTCGCACGCAGCTTCGCCTGGGCCAGCCGCTTCCGCCGGTTGGCCAAGGATTACGAACGATTACCCGGCACGTTGGCCACGCTGCACACGATGGTCTTTGCCATGCTCATGCTCGCACAGATGGTCGCCAAACTCACCGCAAGTGCATAACAGCCTCTAGGTCTGGCCTACGGCGGCGCGTTTACGTTTCCGGCTCGAATTTAATCTCTAGCACGGCGGCCACGCGAGCGAGTTTGTCGTCGCCGATGCCGGTTTTGCCGGCAAGCCACTCGCTGATTCGGCTGCGGGACACGCCGGCTTGACCGGCGAGGTCGGTCAGCGTCCAGCGCTGCGCCGCGATTTCAGAGGCGACGATCTTGCGGTAATCTTGAGTTTCCATGGTGACACATTGAACCTTACTTTGCCATTGATTATTGGTCCTTTTACATCAGGCCCTAGGCCCTTGGCCCTTCTACTTCTTCCAGCGCTTCTTCGATGGTGAGTTTGCCTTCGTACAGCGATTTGCCAACGATGACTCCGGCGATGGGTTTGCCGCGCAGTGCCTGCAAGTCTTCGAGCGAACCGACGCCGCCGGAAGCGACCACGGGCACTTTCGTCGCCTCGGCGATTTCGACGGTGGATTCGATGTTGACGCCGCCGAAGGTTCCGTCTTGCGCGATGTCGGTGTAGTTGATCGCGGCGAGCGGCCAATCGGACACTTCCTGCGCCACGGCCAGCGCGGTGGTTTCGAGTTGATGCTCCCAGCCGGATACGGCCAATTGTCCTCCGCGCGCATCGAGCCCGAGAACGAGCTTGTGATGGAAATCTTCCTGTTCGACCAGGTGCTGGAACCATTCCCAGCGTTGCAGCGCGGCGGTGCCGAGGATGATGCGCTCGATGCCCTGCTGCATGTAGGCGCAGATGGCGTTGCGGTGGCGAATGCCCCCGCCGACCTCGATCTTCAGGTTGGTGCGGCGGGCGATGCGGCCGATCAGGTCCATGTGGACCGGCTCGCCGGACTTGGCGCCGTCGAGATCGACCACGTGCAACCAGCGCGCGCCGGCGTCCTCGAAGGCCTGGGCCTGGGCAATGGGATCGATGGCGTCGTAGACTTTCTTCTTGCCGTAGTCGCCTTGTCGCAGCCGCACCACCTGTCCACCGATCAGGTCGATCGCGGGGAGTAAATCCATACGTCTGACCTCCCAAACGTTATCGCTCCGGTATTTGTCGACATCAGATTAGCCGCTGAGCGGTCGGTGGGCCAGCGCGTTTTGACGGACGTGGCCGGTGCGGTCAAACTATACGCCCCGGTACGGTTTCATTCGATTTACACTCACTTCGGAGGTCACGATTATGGCACGCCCCGTCACGCTGTTCACCGGCCAATGGGCCGACCTTCCCTTTGAAACGATGTGCGCCAAAGCGGCGGAGTTCGGCTACGACGGCCTGGAACTGGCCTGCTGGGGCGATCACTTCGATGTCGTCCAGGCCAACAAGTCGGCCAAGTACGTCAAGCAACGCTGGGAAATCCTGATGGATCACGGGCTCAGCTGCTACGCGATCAGCGCACACCTGGTCGGACAGGCCGTCTGCGACCGGATCGACGAGCGCCACAAGAGCATCCTGCCCGAGGAAATCTGGGGCGACGGCGAGCCCGAGGGCGTGCGCAAGCGCGCGGCCAAGCGCATGATCGAAACCGGCAAGGCGGCGCGCAAGTTCATGGACGCCAAGCCCAAAAGCGACAACAAGTGGGGCGTCAAGCCCGCGGTGGTCAACGGGTTCACCGGCTCCAGCGTCTGGCATTCGATCTACGCCTTCCCCCCCACCGACCAGAAATACTGGGAAAAGGGATTCAAGGATTTCGCCAAGCGCTTCAAGCCGATCCTTGAAAACTACGACAAGCTCAACGTCAACTTCGCCCTGGAAGTGCACCCGACGGAAATCGCTTTCGACATCGCCTCGGCGCAGCGCGCGATCGATGCGGTGGGCGGTCACAAGCGGTTCGGCTTCAACTACGATCCCTCGCACCTGGGCTACCAGGGTGTGGATTACGTCAAGTTCCTGCGCGTGTTCCCCAACCGGATTTTCCACTGCCACGTCAAGGACGCCTGGTGGGGCCACGGCGACGGCTCGGTGGGCGTGTTCGGAGGCCACACCGACTTCGGCGACCCGACCCGCTACTGGGATTTCCGTTCGCCCGGCCGCGGCGATACCGACTTCGAGGAAATCATCGTGGCGCTGAACGACATCGCCTACCAGGGCCCGCTGAGCGTGGAATGGGAAGACGGCCGCATGGACCGCGAGCATGGAGCGACCGAGGCGTGCGCTTTCGTGCGGGCGCTGGACTTCAAGCCCTCGGCCATCGCGTTCGATGCGCAGTTTGACCGGTAACCCCGGCGATTGCGATTCGTGCAAAGCATCAAACACAAACCCCCGCCGACCGGCGGGGGTTTTTCGTGTGGTTTGGCCGGCAAAGCGGCGTCAGGATGGGGTCTGTTTGTCGTCGAGGTACTGCGCGATGGCTTCGGCGGCCAGGTCCCAGATGTAGCGGTCCTGCCGGTGCGACTCGATGCGCAACCGCATGGCCAGGTAAGCCGGGAGTTTGAAACTGCGCTTGCGGAACGGGCCTTCCCACTTCGGTGTCCGGTTGCGACGTGGGATCGGCGTGCGCTCGGGCAACGGCCTGGAGGATTTCGATTCCCCGGTCGGTTGTTCGACGCTTTGCTCCGGTTCGTCCACCGGTGCGATCCGGCGCGGCGGCGGTTGCAGCAGCGGCGGCAGGGGCTGTCGCTGCGTCGCACCGTTGGAATCGTCTTCCGCCGTCTCCGGCGGAACCAGGCCCAGACGCGATGCACCGTAGCTGGTGCGCGCATCGTCCTGCCCGGACAGCCGTTCGGCAACCTGCTCAAGACTCAGTTCCATCATCAAACTCCGCGCTGCTCACCGCGTCGTCGGTGTGCCACGTTGAAGGGTCAGGGATCGATCGGCGACGGGGCCTTGCCGATGGCCATGCGGTACTGCCGGCCGTTGTACTCGATAACGACGTGGTCGTAATCCACGCGCATCAGCGTCGCGCCGCGGTAGGTGCTGTTGGCACGGACCGAACGGCCGTTGAGGATCGCCACGCCACCGTTGTGACTGACCATCGTGGCGCTGACGCGCCAGTCATCGATGCTTTCCGTACTCGCAAGCGTGGTGACCGCCGGTTCGTGCGCCAACGCGGGGGGGGCGTCCGTCGGCGGTTCATCGATGACCGGATCGTCCGCAACCGGCGCTTCAGTCGGCTGCGGCTCGGCCATGGCGAAGTCCACGCCCGTTGTGCTCAGTAGATCGTTGTACTGCTCAATCGGCGGTGACACCGTGGTGGCGAGCATTTCCGGATCGTCGATCGGCTCGATCACTGCGTCGGTCACCGGGACAAGGGCACTGACATCCAGGGTTTCGGGCGACACGATCGCCGCGTCAATCGTGTCGCTTTCAACCGGCGCGGTCAGCGCGACCTCGAGGGCCGGCGGAGCATCCGTAACGGCCGGTTCCGCTTCATTGGTGATCGCGGCCAAAACCTGGCGGGCTTCATGCGCCGTGGCGGATCGCGGCGGACCGCTCAATTGACTCGTCAGCAACCAACCCGCTACGGCCACGATCATTAAACCGGCGCCGGCAGCAATCGTGACGTTTCGTTTCTTTGTCGATTGCTGTGGTCCGATCGCCAGCGTATCCGATTCCGTTTCGCCTTCTTCTTCATCGGGGGCTGAATCTTCGGTAAACGCCGCAGGCCTCGTGAACACGTCCGTATCCTGCTCGGACGTCATTTCTTCCGATGCAACCGGCGCGTCGACGGCTTCGTCCAGGACCTCCGCAGTGAACTCTACTTGCGGTCCTGAGATCGGTTCCGGCGCCTCGGCTGGTTCCTCTTGTTCGACGCGACGCTGGGGGCTGCTTGCGTTTTTCTTATCCAGTTCCAACGCGGCGCGGCGTCGGAAATCCCGCAGGGTGCGGCGGTCGGCTTCGTCGAGTTCGGCGTAGGCCCCGTCTTCGACCACGGCCGTATCGTCGGCCTGCTGAGCCCGACCGGACATCACTTCCGCGGCCAGAGCGCGGTAATCGGCGGCGGCGGCGGAATCGGGGGCGTATTCGAGAATCGATTTCTGCGCCGCGGGCGCTTCCTGCAACCGCACATTGGCGCGGATCACCGTATCAAACACGTATCCGGGCAAACTGCGCTGCATTTCCGACAACACCAAACGACCCAGGCGCGTGCGCGAATCGTACCGGCAGGCCAGCACGCCCAGCAGACGGATGTCGTGGCCGAAGCCCTCGCGGATATCGCCGAGCATCGTCAGCAGGATGCGCAGCCCGTCCAGCGCCAGGATCGATGTCTCCACCGGCACCAGGGCATGCGTGGCCGCGAGCAGCGCGTTGCCGATCAGGCGGTTGCCCAACGACGGCGGGCAGTCGATCAGCACGAGGTCGTACCGGCCCTCCACTTCGCTGAGCACCTTGCGGAGCCGGCCGCCCTGCGTGGGGCGCAGCTCGTGCGCCACCGAGTCGATCTTCCCGCAGGCCGGGGCCAGATCGACACCGGGCGCCACGTTTTCAATCGGTTGCAATCCTCCGCCGGCGATCAGCGCCTCGGCCAGGCGCGGGTCGTCCTCCACGCCCAACCAGCGCGATGAGGCGGCTTGACCGTCGAGGTCGACCACCAGCACACGCTGTCCGCTTTTGCCCAGGCAGGCCGCCAGGTTCACCGTGGTGGTGGTCTTGGCCGTACCGCCCTTCTCGTTAACGATTGCGATGACTTGCATGGAAT